>JACQHN010000337.1 GCA_016199015.1 Nitrospira defluvii | reverse complement strand
GCACCAGGTCGCCCAGAAATTCAGAAAGACCACCTTGCCTCGGTAGTCTGAGAGCCGCAACTGCTTGTCATTCAAATCGGGCAATTGGAAATCCGGCGCCACTTTTCCCACGAGCAAGGGCTCATACTTCGAACTCTGCAACCACACGACTAAAAACATCACCGCAAGAATGGCGGCGGCGGCCAGCACGACCACGGTTCGAGACGGGCCAGACTGCGGGGCCGCACCAACGGAGCTCTGACTCAATTGATCGGCCATCGGCTAGGCGTACGCATGCAGGCCGGAGAGTAGAAAATTTACTCCCCAAAAACAGAACACGACCATGAGAAACCCAAAGATCGCATAGATGGCAGCCCGATGCCCCTCCCATCCCCGCGTCATGCGAGCATGAATATAGGCGCCATAGATCAGCCACACAATCAACGACCAGGTTTCTTTGGGATCCCAACTCCAGTAACCACCCCAGGCATAGTTGGCCCACATCGCTCCTAGAATGATCCCAAACGCCAGCAGTGGGAACCCCAGCATGATTGCCTTATATCCCAGTTCGTCAATGGTTTCGAGATCGGGAAAGGCGGCGTAAAAGCGGGACTGAATTCCACGATTCACGGCCCGCTCTTTGAATAAATACATCAAGCCCAGTCCTCCTGCCATGGCGAAGGCGGCATAGCTGGTCAAGGTGACTGAGACATGGATGTAAATCCAATAGCTGTTCAAGGCCGGCACGAGCGGCTCGGCAGTCTGGTACCGATAGGGTAACAGCGACGCCGCGCCCATGGCGATGAATCCGATCCCGACCACAAAGGCTCCGACGGCCTTAATTCTGTACCGGAGCTCCAGGAGCACGTAGCCCAAGATGATCGCCCAGGACACATAGGCCATCGCTTCGAACTGGTTCGACCAGGGAGCAAACGTGCCGGAATGCTCCATCCGCTCGAACGCCCGCATCGTCAATGCCAGAGTATTCAGCACCCATCCGAAGACAGTGACCAGCGTGGCCACTTGTCCCAATTGGGTGGCCCAGGCGCCATCACGGTCTTCAATGTTGTCGATCGGATGCCCGGCCGGAGCCAGCTGCATGGCGGGACGTTTCGCAAACAGATACGCCACATACAAACCCAACGCAGCCAGGTAGAGCCAGAATGTCATATCGAAGAGAAACAGTGATCGCATCATACAGGCCTCCGTCTATCGTAGATTGCAGCGGACCGCATGGAACGTTTCTCACAGCCGCACTGCATAGGGCTTCGGGGTCAGATCTTGGATTGGATCTTCTCCGTCAGTTTCTTGAATTCCTTTTGGAAGTCGATCTGACTCTTGTGCGTCGTCCCGCCCAGATGAACCGTGACACCGGATTCACCGAGCACGATCTTCGCCCACAGCCGACGATGATAAATCAGCGAGGACAGCGTCATTCCCACCACCAACATGGTACACCCGATCCACACCATATTGATGCCCGGATTTCTAGCGATCTGCAGACCGGTGAACTTCTTTGGCTGATAGCCGATGAATTCGAATTGGTACGCAGAATCTTTGATCTCAAACAGATCTGGATAATGATAAAACACCCAGGGGGTGGACTGCACGGTGCTTCGTTCATCGACCGTCAGCCGAATCGCCGGGTTGGCATGTTCGGCAGTCTTTGAAAAGACTTTTTTCTCGGTCGAATTGAATGCGAAGTCGGCCACGAAATCGGTCATCTTCATCTTGAGTGGAAGTCCGTCGACCGCCTTTTCCTTGTTCCACTCCAAGTCAACCGTGGCGACAATTTTGTCGCTGTTTTTTTCCTTGATATTAATCCGCGCCGCCTCGATCTGATCCCAAGCATCACCATAACTGGACTGGTAGAACCAGATCCCCTTATAGACGAGCGGATCATTGACCGTAATCGTCTTGGTCGCGGTCGGAGTGCCTTGATCGATCACCGTCAGCGTGCTGTTGTAGGATTTGACCGATCCATTCTCATGGTAGTCGATCCAAAATTTGTCCACCCGCAGATCGAAGTTTCCGCGCGGGATATGGTAAGTCTGGCCTTCCAGGCACACGCCAAATTCCTGAAACCCGTAATAGCTACCCAGCAGTCCTCCGAGCACGATGACAGTTGCACTAAGGTGGGCGACATGCGCACCGACACGGCCCATGATCCCTTTCGTTGCATAGACCGTGATCTCACCGGGGTCGCTCTTGGCCAGGACGCGATACCCTTTTTCGGCGAACAGCTTTACCAAGCGCTCCGCCACGGCTTCTTTGGTGTGATTGAGCGACAGCGTCGTCTGTTGCTTCATGCCCTGGATGAATGCCAGCGACACGCTGACCTTGTCCTGACGCATGGACCGCCACACACTGGGAAATCGTTTATGAAAGCAGGTGAGAGAATTCACGCAGAGCAGCCCCAGCAGACCGGTGAACCACCACGTGTGATAGACGTCGGTGAATCCTAAGCGGACAAACCAGCGGTATGCCTCTTCTCCATATTCTTGCACATAGGTTTCCGGCCGTTCGCCCTGCTGAATGACCGTTCCGATCGTCGCGGTCATGGCGAGCACAATAAATAGGAACATTGCCAGCTTGATCGAGGCGAAAAATTCCACGACTTCCCGTGAGAACTCCTCCCATCCCAGCCCGGATGTGGAAGGACCAGATGCGGTCGAATCAGGTACTGCGTCGGGTTTACCGTTCATGAATCAACACACCTACCTGCTTTGACCTGGCCATCATGCAGACCTCATCATCATAATAAACGATGATAAGCTGCTGGTGGGATCCTGCGCCATTGCAGGCCGGTACCACGAGGTTGGAATTGCCGGGGCAGAGCGTTTATGATGAAAAATGTTCCAAATGCGCGAAAAGTAAGCTATCTTACAAGTCGTCTTGAAGGGCTGTCAAGCAAGACAGTTATCGTACGAGAGAATCGATCGAATCCTTCTGATCGGTGGACAAATACGGCCTAGTCAGCTACTATTGCTTCAGTTTTCTGCGGAGTTGCCTGATCATTCTGAGAGCATCGTCTTCCACGTTCAGTCGCCGTGTCACCTGAAATCAACCGCCGAATCCTCGAATCACTTCAATTCAATTCCAGGGGGAACAATGAGACATAACTATCTGTTCACGTCTGAGTCGGTCACTGAAGGACACCCGGATAAGATTGCCGATCAAATCTCAGACGGAATTCTAGACGCCATCATCGCGCAAGACAAGTTTTCGCGGGTGGCCTGCGAAACCATTTTGACCACCGGCATTGCCTTCGTCGCGGGTGAAATCTCGACAAAAGCCTACGTGGAGATCCCCGATATCATTCGCGAGGTGATTAAAGATGTCGGCTATAACGACGCGACTTGGGGATTCGACTCCAACACCTGCTCAGTTCTCACGTCCATCCACCAACAGTCTGGCGATATCGCCATGGGGGTTGATTCCGGCGGTGCAGGCGACCAGGGACTCATGTTCGGATATGCCACCAATGAGACGACCGAGCTCATGCCGATGCCGATCGTGCTGGCCCACCGGCTGACCAAACGTCTGGCGGAAGTACGCAAGAAGAAGATTCTGAAGTGGGTTCGTCCCGACGGCAAATCCCAAGTGACGGTCGAATACAAAGACGGCAAACCCTTCCGCATCGACACCATCGTCGTCTCCTCACAGCACAGTCCGGACGTGACCAACAAGCAGATCGAGAAGGATCTGATGGAACACGTCATCAGACCGTCCATGCCGAAAGGCTTATACGATCCGACGAGCGTCAAGCACCATATCAACCCGACCGGTCGATTCGTGGTCGGCGGCCCGATGGGTGATACCGGCCTCACCGGTCG
>JACQHN010000336.1 GCA_016199015.1 Nitrospira defluvii | reverse complement strand
GTGGGGGGCTAGCTCAGTTGGGAGAGCACTACGTTCGCAACGTAGGGGTCGGGGGTTCAACTCCCCTGCCCTCCACCAAACCTCGCTAGCGCGACCCGGAGCCTATTGACTGAGGCGACGGGATAAACACCTCAAGCATCTCTGCTCTCACCAAACCTCACTTCGTGCGTACCAAATCAATCTTCGGTTGACTCTGCGAATCTGCCCGGCTATAGACTTCTGTCGGGGAGGTGCGTCATCGCCCGAGCGGCTCTCGTTGTGCCTGGCCTAGGCAACGGTCGTCTCCAGCGCTCGCCGTCTATAGGTTTCATCAAACGACTTTCCCGGTAGCGGGCTCATCATCCACCACCATCACGCGACCACTGCCCGTTAGGCGCCAAAGGATAAATCCGATCTGTACACTGTCATGGCATTCTCGTTGTGGGTTGGTGTACGAACTTCCGTCTGGCCGTCCGCTCAGTGGACGACGCCAAAAGTGTCGCGGCCTCACTCGGGCCAGAGCGACCGGAGCACCACGAGGCTGACACCTGCGCTCATCATCAAGGACATGATCATCAGGATGTCCATCCAATACTCTCCTTTTTACCGCCGTGTCGTTGCTGCTTGATGGATAAGCATCTTCTGTGCCACAGGGAATTCGACAACTCAGCCTGTACCTACAACCCAAAAAACCAAGAATTTGTCGCGGTATCCGCCAATTTTTCAGGGTTTATCCGCTCCATATCTCCCGTACAGCAGCGAGATCGCAGGTGGTGAAACGTTATCGAAACAGATACAGCGCGCGTATGCAATCGGATAGGTGGACTGAGACTTGGATTGGCTACTCATATAGCTCCTGGTGGCTCCCGTCAAAGCACGGTGAAAATGGTGTCGGCCCACAGCTTCCTCAGATCATGCTTATCTACCGAGGTGGCTGGAAACCCATTTCGTAGCGCGAACGCCCCGTTACCATACACCTGATGATCAGGCAGATACGCTTCCTTACGAGCGGATGGGTGCCACGGTTCAGTGGCTCGACACGCTCCTGCACTTGATGGATACCGATCGGCAGAAATATGAGTTTGAGGCGGAGCGGATCAAGCTTGCCGATGAGATTGAGACGTTTGGGCTGTGATCGACTACGCCCGTCCACGCGAATATCCTGATTCCTGCAACATGGCGGCTGAGTCTCCGAATACTGCGGCAGGATGCGGAGTGGCTCAACAAGGTGGACGTGACGGCGCTGACCGAGGCACATCTAGAACGGTTGGAACGGATCTCGGTTCGATTTCAGTGTTTACTGGCGGACTATTCGGGCTACTTTCTTTTCTGAAAGAATGCGTCAATCGCCTCTAGTTTTAATAACCATCGTCATGCGTATTTCGTGAAAAGGATTCGTAACGGGTCTTATATCTTCACTGCATTATCGCCTTTCGGTTTTCACCTTGAGCGTTGCAATCCGAGATTAAACCAACTCGAAGTCGTTTTCCCTGTCGTATTGCCTGGGCCGCTTCAACCCTTCAGCGCCTCCTTTGTCTTCTTCTTTTCTAATACGTTCTCACCCCGCCATACCCCACCGACACATCGCTCTGCCGGCCGGAATTCTGCGGATGCTGCTTGGCGAGCGGGCCTCGGTAAAAAGTTGCTTCCATCACTCACAGGCGTGCGGGACTGATGTCGTCATAAACCGATCATCACCTCTCTAAGCATTTAAAACCTTGATCTTGTGGTGTGTGACAATTTTGTCAATTTGTTCCGGGCCGATACCATGCTTCCGCAACAAGCTAACTGATTTGCCAGAGCCATGCTTTGCAATGTCTACAAAAATATCCGTTGCAGCAATCTGCTTCTTCGTTCCAGCCCGCCTAGTTAAACGTCTGATGGACGATGCAACGCAGTGAGACAACCATGGCTGTTCCTCAAGAAGGTAGGGTTTATCAATGACGGTTCCTTTTGTTGGGCGAGGAAGCGCCTGTTTTGGGATGTCCTTGATGATCGCCTGCAACTGCGGTGATCCGATCCGTCTCAAAGCCGCAAACAGATCCTCGGTTTTAATTCCACCATCTCCGGCCATCCGATTTTCATTATGCGCAATGCTCAAGGCATTCTGAAGATCCGGTGTCATGTGACTCCAGGATTCGTGCAATAAGGCGCTAGTCTTATCGTTTGAACTTTTCGTCTGGCTGGTCGACCGAGTTTTATCATTCATGATGCGGCTCATCCGGAGGCACAGATGCTTGCGGATGGTTTCTTCGAAAACCTCCGGCCCCTGGTATTCCCACACGAGAGACTTTCCTGATAGCTCCTGGCGCAAGAGCAACACTTTTCGCATTTGGTCGTTCTCGTCTACATTCGCCGGCATGAACTGCTTCTGGGAAAAGTACAGCATGACGGGCAGTCGTTCGTCCTCTTCCCATCTCCTATAAGCACGACGAATCTCTTCTTCCGTTCCAGATCCTGCAACTCCCGTCGGCGTGCCGAATCGTCGCCACATAATTCCAATAAAGATATCGTAATCTCCCAATTGATCATTTATCGCCGACTGAGGAGGTTTCGCATCCGGGACCGCATGGGATTTCCACTGTACAAGGTCAAGGAGATATCCCAATGGTTGCCCGTGAGTCTGATTGACTTCCACAATAGCTTTGCCAAGTGACTCCCGTTCCGACTGCACAT
Organism: Nitrospira defluvii; assembly: GCA_016199015.1. Classification (GTDB taxonomy): domain Bacteria; phylum Nitrospirota; class Nitrospiria; order Nitrospirales; family Nitrospiraceae; genus Nitrospira_A; species Nitrospira_A defluvii_B. The sequence continues at coordinate 4,976 of JACQHN010000336.1, read as the reverse complement.
CTCCTGGCGATGCCACAAACACACGAAACTCTTGTCGCATATGACACCTCTCCAGGATGGCACGGATTCTAATGTAAATTCATTTCTACTTAACCCCAGCGGGTTCGTCCTTTTATCGTTTGCGACATCACTGAGAGATCATAACGTCTTCAGATACTCCACCAGCGCGTCTTTTTCTTTGGATTGCAATTCCGTCCCATACACATGCCCTTGGTTGCCGTTGCCGCGCTGGCTCACGTCGTAGGCGGTGCCGATTCGCTCGACCTCGCATAGGGGTTTTTCTTTCACGATCTCACATCGCATCCCGACCAACTGCGCTTCCTGCGGAGATGTGACGAATCCGACCTTGACCTGGTTGTACACATCATAGCCGCGATAGAAAAGTTTCGGCCGCTTCTCGACCGGCTCTAACAAGTCGTGGAGCGTGGGAACCGAGCCGTTGTGCAGGTATGGCGCTCGGAGCCAGATGCCATCGAGAAACGCGGCGATGTAACCGCTGGGGTTCTCTTCGACGAGACCCTTTCGCTCGATGCCCATCTCGTAGACGACCTTGTTCGCTTCGATCGCCGCCTGCTTGCTCCAGGTGTCCAGCCGCCCACGGTCGGTGCCGACCTCTTCCACCGGCACGCGTGTGCCGGTTCGTTCACTCGCGTGGCAACGCGCGCAGGTCTTGTCGAACAGGGATTTTCCCGCTGCCGCTTTTTGCTGGTTGATCGGAAACGGATATTTTGGGGCAGGATAGGCCCCAAAATAGTCCTCGAACCATTTGATGTGCGCCAGAAACTCTTCCTTGTTGTGCGGCGCAGCCCCGAGCACGCCCAATGCCGAGTCGATGATCACCGAATGGGCGTCATGGCTATCGCCGGCGAGGTTCATCAAGTGACCTTTCTCCGGCCTGTACTTTTGCAGATTCCAGAGCGACGGCATGTCGGTCGGACCGATACTGTCGTCCATCGGAAATTTGATCATGAAATACTTGGTCAGGTTCATCGCGTCGTCGCGTCCGCGGCCCCACTGGGGAAGGTCTGTTCGGTAAATCCAAGCGAACCGCTCCTCGCGCTCCAGTAAACGTTTCTTGGTGATCGGAATGAGGATGAAGCGATAGATCATCCGGTCCAGGAAGGACAGGTCGGCCGCCAGGTCGATCTCCCGCATCATGTTATCGGCGTTGAAACGTGGATCTTTCGCGCAGTCGATCATGAAGCGAAAGAAGGCTTCGAGGTTCAATGTGTGGTTAGGGCCGGTCGGCACAAAGGTCGGATTCTCATCCGGTTTGGAACGATAGCTCGCGGTGTGACAAGAGGCGCAGGTGTTGGCGACGCGGGGAAAGCCGATCACTTTCTTCGTGAAGCCGATCGGCAGTTCCTGCCCCTCTTCCCAGAGGACGCCCAATGATGCGTAACCGCTTGGTCCTGGCAGCTTCTCCGGGAACATGCGCGGCAGCACGTACCAAATCCAATAAGGGACCCCGGCGTCATATTCGGCACCGATCGAGCCATACTTGAAGCGCATGTCCGGCGTGGCGGTGACCCAGTCGGGCTGAGGCTCTTCGCGGAAGAATTTGTACCAGCCGACCACAGTACCCAGGCCTGCCAACAACAGCAGGATGAGGACGATCACTTTGATCTTGCGCCACCTACTGGTCTTCGCTTGTGCCATGGCATCTCCTCTGCAACAGGCCAGTCTTGCCGCTAGAACGTTTTCAGATACTCGACCAGCGCTTCCTTCTCGCCCCCCCGCATGTCGGTACCGTACCGCTTTCCCTCGTGCCCGCTGTTGGAATTGCCGGCGACCGCAGTATCAAACTTGAAATAGGGACGGCCGTTCTCGTTTTCCCTGCTCGAGACAAACCCGACCCTTACCTGATCGTAGACGTCATAGCCGCGATAAAAGATCTTCGGTCGGCGAGAACTCGGTTCGAGGAGATCCCGCAGGGTCGGCACGGAGCCGTTGTGCAGATAGGGCGCGCGCAGCCACAGCCCATCGAGCGGCATGTTGGCGTAGCCGAACGTCTTTCGAAAATGAGAGAACCGTTCGTCGGGATCGTCAGTGCCGGCGTACAGGAGATTTTGATTCACCGCGAGATCATAGGTATATGAATCCAGCCGATGCCGATCGGTGCCGATCTGCTCGATCGGCGTGACCTTTCCGACCTCTTGGCCCTCGAAGTTCCGTCCGTTTATCCCATGACAGCCGGCACAATACTGGTTGTAAACGGAGGCCCCTTTGGCCGCGAGGGTCTGATTGATGGGATAGGGATAGGTTGGGGGCTCGCGCGTGAGCAGCCAATCTTCGAGGCGCTTGATTCGCTGCCGATCGAGCGTCGGCGGCGTGGCACCGGTTCCGAACGCCGCGCTGCGATTGCGCTCCTCCACCTTTGTGTTGTTGCCGTCCCAGTGCAATTGCATTTGCTTGTCCTTGCGTGGACCTTGCAACCAGATCGACGGGAAATCGGTGACCCCGATCAATTCGGATGCCGGGGCCTTGTCCATGGAAAAATTGAAGAGCGCCTTGGCCGACCCAAAGGTATCCACCCGTCCGGGTCCCCAATCCGGTCGCTGCAACATGGATGAGAATCGGCCCTCCAACATCAAGAGACGGTCCCTCATAAGATAAATCGCAAGCGGGTAGATCAGAGAGCGGTTCACTATGTGGAGGTTGTGACCGGACAGGCGCTGAATCTCAGGAATGATGTATTCCGGTGAAAATTTTGAATCCTTGGCGCAGGCGAACAGGAACTTCTCGAAGGCCATCAGGTCAACCGTGTTAGCCGGCATGCCGGTGATGATCTTGGGACTGCTGTCCGGCTTGTCGCGAACCGTGCTGGTATGGCAGACGGCGCAATTCAAGAAGACCCGATCCAATCCCATATGGCGGCGCTTCGACATCCCGATTGGAAGATCGTTGTCGCCTTCATAGAGAAATCCCACGACCTTCAATTCTTGACCCGGAAAATTCTTTCCTTCCGGCAACTTGTCTTCACAAACCCGGGGCATTGCTTTCCATATCCAATAGGGGAACCCGGACGCGCGCTCCCCGCCGGTAGAGCCGTACTTGAAGTGATCTTCGCTGTCGGCATAGTCCACCGGGACATCGGCGCCAAACCTTGCCGCCAACAAGCCAGAAATTCCCCCGATCAGGAGCAGAAAAGGCAGCAAGACCATCCAGCATTTTCTATTCACAGCCTTCAGGGAATCTGTCTCCGCGGGTTGCTCGCTCATACGAGGTGCTCCTCCCTTCGACTCGTGCTCCCGGCGCGGGCCCAGAAAAACTGCTGAGCCGGCTATTCCCGGATCGCATCGGGTGCTGCTGCAACTGTTGCTCTGGTGGATGGTACACAGGCTTGCAGGTTGTCGTAGCCTTTCGTCGCGAGGTCTTCGAGTCGAGTTGGCTTTCCACCTTGTGATTTCAGCACGGCAGCGGTGTACGACTTGAGCCATGCGAGATCAGGATGGCCGGCCCACTGCTCAGGAGAAAGATGCAACCGCTGCAACGCAGTGGCCGGCGGCATGGGCGCCTCCTGTCGTTCATGAGGAGCCAACGCCCACATCTCCAATCGGAAGAAAATGCGTTCGGCACAGTGGTCTATTTGTTCTTTTACTTTAGATGGAGAGCCATGAAGAAAATTTGGCGGGAAGGCCAGGTCTTCATGATGGCATTGCGCGCAATATCGCTGGAAGACCTTGAAGACAGGTGAAATGTTCTTGTCACGAGCGGGGGCGTCGAAATCGTGCAGGGTCGCTTCCGTGGTCGAGACTGGTTCCGGCATATTGTGAGCATCTTCGCAACACCATTTTAAAGGCGGCATGTTGAGCTGGTCATACAACGCCTTCATCGCGGTTGCTCGCCGAAACGGTTTGCGGGCGAACACGTCCGATTTACCGGCCAGGGTGTCGCGTGCCATCGCATCAATGGCCTGATGCACAGAAGCGTAATCCTGCAGAACAGTCATCGTGGCGGACCCCATGAGATCGGCGGCTCGACCGGCGTCCCTGTGTTCTTTCCCTGGAATGCCGAATTGGAAGGTCAGCTCTTTGATCGCGTGACCATCGGCGAGCCTGGCGTGCAGGGGCGGCTCTTTCTGCGTCACTTCAATTCTTCCGATGCGCCGGCGGTTCTTGGATCTCATTGTCCCACTGGTTATGTTAAGGCCGGTCAGTTCATTTCCCTCGCCGGTCACAAGGCGATCAATCGCGCCGTCTACAACGGTTCCCGCCTTCAGATACAGAATTCCCTCCATCGAGAAGCCATTATGATCTTGTCTCCGTGGCTCCGGTTCCCGGCATCGAAACGTGATGCGCTCCATCGATTTGCTCCGTTCCCTGACGTCGGCTTCGCACCGACTGTGATAGCGATGCACGGCAGCGCCGGACAGGGTGGCTTGTCGGAACAGATAGGTGTCTAACCGTTCGATATCGACGTCCGCAAGAAAGCGCGACAAGCCCGCTACGAACCGATCCACGGCCTCTGGTGTCTCTTGGGATGCCGACCAGACCGCTAACGGTTCTCTTGCGATGGTGGGTTCAAAAATGGAACGAACCATCGCTCGCTCACGCGTGTTGTCGTAGCCGGTGGCTGGAATGAGCAGTTCGCCGGAGCCGCTTGAAATCGTCTGAACGTAGTCCAGAGGATTGCGGTTCAGGAGATCGGGGTTCGGAATCAGGAGGCCCTGCGGCCACTTTTCTTTCCAAGAGGTTGCAAAATGTGGAGCAAATTCTTCACGGTAACGGGACGATCGGAGAAGCGCCGGCGGTGATCCGTTCAGGCGAGATTGCAGGAGAAAGCCAAACACGTCCGCGCGGCATTGAATCGAGTCACTCGGAGACCGGACACGTTCACAACCCTCTTGCCAGAGCAATTGATAGGCGGAAAATTCATTCGCTCGGTCCGTGGCGTCGTCGATGGCATTGGGGACATCGATCCCTTGACGAAGCGGGAATCCATATAATTCTGCCCGCTGCCGATCGAGGCGCGCG
>JACQHN010000014.1 GCA_016199015.1 Nitrospira defluvii | reverse complement strand
CATGGAGCAGAAGGACGGTGAGCGGCACGTGTTCGATGGTTTAGCCAAGGCGAGCGGATTCGTGCGGGCTGAGTTGGGCCGCCGACTGGCGTTACGCTATCTGCCTGAACTGACATTTATAAAGGATGTGAGCGGTCCCAGAGCCGATCGTGTCTTGGAACTGTTGGACGGCCTGCACCGTGACCAAGTTCAAGCAGGGACAGCTGATGAATCCAGTCGCAGCGACGCCTAGCAGATGACGATGATCGCCACGAAAGAGCCCCAACTGGCCACAGCCCTGCAAGACGGTGTGCTGAATGTCCGCAAGGAAGCGGGGTGGACTTCGCACGACGTGGTGGCTCGGATTCGCGGGAAGCTGCGCGGGATGAAGTTAGGCCATGCCGGCACGCTAGATCCGGCAGCAACCGGGGTGTTGCCGTTACTCGTGGGGCGTGGGACGCGCATCGCCGAATATTTGCTGGAGTGGGACAAGACGTATCTGGCAGGTTTGCGACTCGGGGAAACCACCGACACGCAAGATGCCACAGGAACTGTCCTCCAGCGATCACCGATTGAGTCGGTGACCGAAAATCGTATTCGCGAGGTCGCGGCAGAGTTCGAGGGGCGCATTCAGCAAGTACCCCCCATGTACTCGGCAGTCAAGGTCGGCGGCGTCCCGTTGTATAAGTCCGCACGGGCTGGACGCGACGTTGCGCGCCAGGCCCGCCAAGTGACCGTGTTTCGTCTCGACATTGTCGGAATTCAGATTCCCGATGTGACATTCCGGGTGGCCTGCTCCAAAGGGACCTATATCCGGACGCTCTGTGCGGATATCGGCGACAAGTTGGGAGTCGGTGGCCATATGTCGACACTGGTTCGAGAGCGCGTGGGACCGCTGAGGGTTGAGCAGGCATTAACCGTCGATGAAGTGGAGTCGCGGCTGGAGCAGGGCACGCTCTCTGCGTCGATGCTCACGCTGGACGAGGCGTTGGCAGGACTTCCGGCTTGCACAGTGGGAGCTGGGACGGCTCGGCGGGTCTTGCATGGAATGCCGGTTTCCCTTTCCGAAGTCCTGGCATGGAACGGTTGGCCATCGGCCTTCCCTGAGGGGGCGAATCGGGCCATCCGTATCAAGGACGAATCGGGACGTCTGCTGGCCATCGGTACGGTGCCGGTAGGTGCGAATATCGAGAAGCATGGTTTGAGCGAACAGCCGATTGCTGTTTCGAAAGTATTGGTTACGGAAGAATCACTGGACGGTAGAATCGCGAATTCAATAGAGGAGTAGAGACGTATGGCACTCGTGAAAGAAGTAAAAACGGAATTGGTGAAGAGCTTCCAGCAGCATGATAAGGACACCGGCTCTCCGGAAGTGCAAATCGCCATTCTGACGAACCGGATTACCTATTTGACGGAGCATTTCAAGCTGCACAAGAAGGACCATCATTCTCGGCGCGGGCTGTTGACGTTGGTCGGGCGGCGGCGGCGGCTGTTGGATTACCTTCGTCATATCGATGAAGCGCGGTATCGTGCGATTTTGGAGCGCCTGGGCATTCGTAAGTAGTCGTGTGAACGAGTCGGCCGCCACTATTTTGTGTGGCGGCCGACTATTGTCCTCGCAGGTGAACACTGACATAGGCTCACCTCGTTCATGCTGAATGAGCGAGAAGGATGGCGATCTCATCGAGTCGACATTTCGATTGAGCGTATCTCTGTGGGCATCTGTGGGACTTAACTGAAGGAGACCATAGATGAAACATATTGTAGACATTGAACTCGCGGGCCGCCGCTTGACGCTGGAGACCGGTCGTATTGCGAAACAAGCAGACGGCGCGATCTGGGCGACCTATGGCGACACCGTTGTGTTGGCGACCGCTGTGGCGTCCCAAAATGCCAAGCCCGGTGTGGATTTTCTTCCGTTGACGGTGGATTACCAGGAAAAGACCTATGCGGCGGGCAAGATACCCGGCGGCTATTTCAAGCGTGAAGGTCGCCCGTCTGAGCGAGAAGTGCTCACCAGCCGGCTGATCGATCGGCCGCTTCGGCCCCTCTTTCCGGAAGGGTATTATTTCGAAACCCAGGTCATCGCCTCGGTGTTGTCTGCCGACAAGACCGGCGTGTCCGATGTCATCGGCATCATCGCGGCCTCCGCGGCGCTGGCGGTCTCGTCGATTCCGTTCAACGGTCCGATTGCAGGCGTCAAGATCGGCCGCGTCAATGGGCAGTTCGTGGTGAATCCCGACCTAGAGGTTTTGGAAACCAGCGATCTCCATCTCGTGGTAGCCGGAACTGCGGATGCGGTGATGATGGTTGAAGCCGGGGCGAATGAATTGCCTGAAGCAACCATGCTGGAAGCCATCGAATTGGCGCACAGCGAAATCAAAAAAATCGTGGCGAAGATCGAAGAGCTTCGCGGGCTAGCCGGCAAGCCGAAGCGAGTCGTGGCGCAGGAGCCTATCGATGTTGCGCTGACGGCACAGGTGCGTGGGTTAGTGGCCGGGCCGATCCGGGAAGCGATCCTTATTCCCAATAAGAGCGCACGGCAGGAACGCTTGGACCAGGTCTTGGCGGAGACGATTGAGAAGCTCAAGAGCGACGATGCGAATCGAACCCGCCATGTAAAAATCATCTTCCATGGCCTGGAATATACGGAAGTTCGCAACATGATTCTCGAAAAGCGGGTGCGTGCCGATGGCCGTGGCCCGGCAGACATTCGTCCGATCACTTGTGAAGTGGGCGTGCTGCCGAGGGCGCATGGATCCGCTGTGTTCACGCGTGGCGAGACACAGAGTTTGGCGGTGGTGACGCTCGGTACGACTGATGACGAGCAGCGCATCGATGCCTTGGAGGGCGAGTATATGCGCACCTTCATGTTGCATTATAATTTTCCGCCCTTCAGTGTCGGCGAAGCCCGGCCGCTCCGGTCGCCGGGACGTCGCGAGGTCGGACATGGGGCTCTCGCGGAGCGAGCGCTGAAATCCGTCATTCCCACCAAAGATAAATTTCCCTATACGCTGCGGATTGTGTCGGAAATTCTGGAGTCGAACGGATCGTCCTCCATGGCCACGGTCTGCGGCGGTACATTGGCGCTGCTGGACGCGGGTGTCCCCATCAAGGAACCGGTGGCGGGCATTGCCATGGGATTGATCAAGGAAGGAAATCAGGTATTGGTCCTCTCCGATATTCTCGGGCTGGAGGACCATCTGGGCGACATGGATTTCAAGGTGACGGGGACGAAGAATGGTGTCACCGCGCTCCAGATGGACATCAAGATCGGCGGGATTACATCGGCGCTGATGCGGGAGGCCCTGGCTCAGGCGAAAGCCGGTCGGCTGCATATCCTTGAGCGTATGGCCCAGGCGTTGAATACGCCTCGGACCAAGCTATCCGCCTTCGCACCGCGGATATTCCCGTTGAAGATCAAGCAGGACAAAATTCGCGACGTCATCGGTCCGGGTGGAAAAATGATCCGCAGCATCATCGCGGAGACCGGCGTGAAGATCAATGTCGAAGACACGGGGGATGTCACGATTGCCTCCTCGGACGAGGCGTCGGCACAGAAGGCCATCGACATGATTAAACGCCTGACCGAGGAAGTTGAAGTCGGCAAGATTTATCTTGGCACGGTTCGGAAGATCATGGATTTCGGCGCCTTCGTCGAGGTCCTTCCGGGCACAGATGGGCTCGTGCATATCTCGCAGCTGGCCCATCATCGGGTCAAGGCGGTGACCGACGAGGTGTCCGAAGGCGACCAAGTCATGGTGAAGGTGCTGGAAATCGATAAACAAGGGAAGATTCGTCTGAGCCGGAAGGAAGCGATGCCGGCGCCAGCCGGCTCTCCTGCCACCGAGCCCACGCCGGCAGGATAATCGATCGTGTACCGCAAGATCGTTCTCGACAATCGGCTGCGTATTGTGGCCGAACTGATCCCGACGTTGAAGTCTGTCACGATCGGGATTTGGGTGAACGTCGGGTCCCGTGACGAACAGCGTGGGGAAGAAGGGCTGTCCCACTTCCTCGAGCATATGTTTTTCAAGGGAACGCGAAGCCGGTCGGCGACGCAGATTTCCCGTGAGATCGATGCGCTGGGCGGGGAAATGAACGCGTTCACCACCCGTGAAACGACCACCTTTTATGTGAAGGTGCTGGATCAGCAGTTGGAAGCGGCCTTGGAGCTCCTTTCGGATCTGTTCTATCGTTCTCGGTTCGAGTCCAAGGAGGTCGAGAAAGAAAAACAGGTGGTGCTCGAAGAGATCCGCATGGTTCAGGACGATCCGGAGGATCTTGTTCAGGAGCTCCACATGAAGCACACCCTCGGAAGCCATCCGTTGGGCAGGCCGATACTCGGTCAGGCCCCGAGGATTCAGGCGCTCGGGCGAAACGATTTACTTGCATACGTCGGGTCCCACTATGACCCGGAGCGTACGGTTGTGGCGGTGGCAGGCAACTTTACCTGGAGACGGTTGGAGCAATTGTTGGCCCGGCATTTTTCCAACTCGCACAAAGGGACGCCTATTGTATCGAGTCGCCGGCCACCCGAAGTCAGCGGGGGCGTGCTGGTCAAGCGCAAAACACTTGAGCAGGTTCATCTCTGTTTAGGGCTTCAAGGTTTAGCTGCCGGTCACAAGGATCGCTACGCTGCCCATGCGCTGAACGGCGTGTTGGGGGGAAGTGTGAGCTCGCGGCTCTTTCAGGAAGTGCGGGAGAAGCGAGGTCTCGTGTACTCCATCTATTCCTTCCTGTCCACCTATTCCGATGGGGGCATGATTACTGTCTATGCGGGTACGAGACCGAAAGAGATTCAGCGCGTCGTG
>JACQHN010000340.1 GCA_016199015.1 Nitrospira defluvii | reverse complement strand
TGATCGTCGATCTTCTGCTGGCGGATTCCGAGTATCTCCGGACGGCGCTCGCGCGTCGCCAGACGATTCAATTCGACTTGTTGCAGGTCCCGATCCTGGCGATCGAGGATCTGATTCTCCTCAAGACCATGGCTGGTCGTCTTCAAGATCAGGCCGATCTCGAAAAGATCCATGCCCGTCGGGACGAACTCCATGTGGATTGGGGCTATGTCGAGGGGTGGAAGACCAAACTCGGTCTTCGTGGATAACAGCTCTCTTACCGCTGCGAATACCAGCGGAAGTCTTTTTGTTCGGTGAGGGTCGCTTGAGGGGCGCCGCCTGGTTTTTCGAGCAGCAGCACTTTGAAGTCGATGAGCCCGAACCAGGCCGCACCGACAAGACGTGATGGCTTGACCGTTAGTAAACAGTTTGTTTACTATGCCCTGTGATCAAGTCGTTTCGGGATTCGAAAGCGGAGCGGATCTTTGCCCGGCAGCTTGTTCGCAGGGTCCCGAGAGAGATCCAGCAGCGAGCATTCATGAAACTGAACGCTCTGGATGCGGCAACAAAGTTGGAGGATCTTCGCTTGCCACCCTCCAATCGCTTGGAAGTGCTGAAGGGTGATCGAAAAGGACAGCACAGTATACGAATCAATGATCAATGGCGAATCTGTTTCACATGGGACAATGGTCATGCGGAACAGGTGGAAATCGTCGACTATCACTGAGGAACAAGTATGGCCAAGACACACCTCGCCCCTGTGCACCCTGGTTCGTATCTCAGGGAACTGCTTGATGAGTTAGGGTTATCCCAATATCGGTTGGCTCATGACATTGGGGTACCGACGATGCGAATCAGTCATGTCGTGCGTGGAACCCGACCCCTGACGGCCGAACTCGCTTTGCGGTTAGAGCGTTATTTTGGCCAAAGCGCTCGGTACTGGCTTCAGCTGCAAAGCCGGTATGATCTCGACATGGCCGAAGACGCAATCGGACGACAGGTGGCTCGAGAAGTGCGTCGATGTGAATCGGTAGCGTGACTGGCTCTTAGCGACAGAGATAGACCAACGTGTGAAGACCTTCTTGTTCCAGCTCAAGCTTTGACCCCAACAAAAGAAGATCGAGGGCTTCCTTCGACCTATTCAAGCAAGGTGGCTAGCCTGTCCATACCTTACCTGCGCGTGTCCAACGAGGGCCTTTCCATTCCTTTTCCATCCTTCGAGGGCGGCCTGGTTGATCCTCCACTGCGCGCATCGACCGAGCACCGCCCTTAGTAAACAAATCTGATAGTTCCTGTGTGCGCGGTCTGCGAGCACAGGGGATCAATGAGGCCGCCCGACTTTTCTTACCGCTGCGAATACCAGCGGAAGCCCTGTTGTTCGGTGAAGGTCGCTTGAGGCGTGCCGCCGGGCTTTTCCAGCAGCAGCACTTTGAAGTCGATGAGGCCGAACCAGGCCGGGTCGGCAATGTCGTGGTAGTGACAGCCCTGCAGTTTGGGAAGCATGTCGCCGAGGGTCTTGGTGAGTTCGCCCTCCGTGTAGGCCCGCACAGCAAAGCTCTTTCCCAGTCCCTCGCAGAAGCGTTGGATCGTATAGGCCGCCCCGGTGCAGAGGACCTTGGTGTCCGGTTTGATCTGCAAAAATTGTGGGAGTGAGAGATAGCGCTCCTGAAAGCCGAGCCAGCGCACGGCCTGGCGGAGGTGGCTGTACTGCACTTCGTACTCCGTGTGATGCGGGAGTTTCACTGAGGCGGGCCAGCCCTCCTCGATTCCAAACTCTGTGAGGAACGCCCGGCCGCCCGGCTTGAGGACACGCCATGCTTCGGCGACGAATCGCATCGGCCCCAGGTTAAAGATCACCTCCTCCGGCAAGTCCTTTTCTAGCGGCAAGCGGAGCCGTCTTATCCAGTCCAGAGCTTCCTGATGCTGGGCGGTCTCTCCGCGTCCCTCGGTGAGTTCCTTGCGGGTCAGTTTGACGGGCGTCATGTCCGCCATGTTCTCGTTGTCGATGATGAGGTCGACCGAGTTGTCCTTGAAGGGCAGGCATTCGCCGTTGGCATGGGTGCCGGCGCCGGTCCAGCCGCCGGCCTTGGCGCGCTTGGTCTGGAGTTGCAGGAACGGGCGGGTGACATCCAGCGAGACGTACTGAATCCCTTGCTTCTCGAACGGCAGCAGTTCTTGCCCCAATTCGCGGGCGACATAGCCGAGCCCGCCGCCGATCTCGACGATGATCTTCGGCTTCGGCTTGAACCAGCCCAGACGGCGCAGCTGGCGCATGAGGAGGCGGCCGTAGGTGGTGCCGCTCAGCGCCTCGCAGGGCTCGCGGAAGAGGTGCGACACGGTGGTTTCGATCAGGTCGAAGTGGCCGTCTTCCAGGTCGCTTTCCTTCAGCTCATGGACGTGGAAGTCTTCGAGGTGTTCCTCGCCTTCGAAATCCTGTTGTCCGGACCAGCCCTCACGAATCTGTTGTAACAGCAGATCCCACTTGGCCTTGTGCCGGTGGCCACCGGGCGGTTCGGTGCCGAAGTAGCAGAGTGAATAGTTGGGAGTAGACCAACGTTCCAAATGCCAGGCGCCGGGCTGACCGTCCGGTCCGCAAATCTTACTGCCGTATTTCTCCAGCAAAGCGCCGACGGTGATGTGACCGTTCATCGAGGTCAGCATCTCGATCCCAACCGCGTTCAGCCGGACAAGCGGGAAGTCGTCGTCGAGTGGAGCCAACCACCATTCGTCGAAGGCCTGTTGGTAGGCGACGAGATCCGGAATGCGCCAGGCGAGCAGCCTGAGGACGTCGCCGCTCAGGCTGAGGGGTTCTTGAATGGCTGCGGCAGCTTTCATCGGGTTAGGCGGTTTGCAACAGAATCCGCAGCCTACACGAGGGTGACGCCGACCTGCAAGAACTCGATGCAGGTGAGTGGTTGGCTGGCTGCTTAAATTTCATTCCAACACCTGCGCAACACAGAAGTACCCGAGTGAGAGCAGTGTTCAGAGAGGCTGCAGGATGGTCAAAAAGGCCGTCCCCTGCGTCGGTCGTTCGTGACGCGTGAGCAATCGGAATGCTCAATGTTCAGTGTTCAATTGAGGATGAACC
>JACQHN010000335.1 GCA_016199015.1 Nitrospira defluvii | reverse complement strand
TCTCTACAGAGTGTTGAAATTACTATTGCAAGAAAGACAGATGAAAACCTTTTTCTCTCAATGGGTTGCGCTGGTTTGAGACGAAAAGTCATGAATTAACCAGGCTAGGGGGAGTTCTAGTAAAGGTGTTAGGAACCAATTTCGACTCGTCCGCGCGCGCGGAAAGCTGTGTCCGGGCTATCACCAGCTCGTGCGGTCTAGTTACTTACTACGGCTGCCCAAGAACGTGACGACGTGGCCTCGTAGGGCGGCCACGAAGCGCTGGAAATTTAGGTCTTCAGCCGGCTGCGTGATTGTGGTTTTTCGGGAGTTCGGAACACCCAATGAGGGTCACCCATTAGAAGGCTCCGGTCAAGTGGCAAAGCTCCGTTATCCGCCGCTGATTTCTGTACAGTTGCGTGGGCTCCAGTCAAGTCCTCGGCGCCGACCAAGCCGCATCCGTGTTTTCTCTAGTTGTGGTGTCGGTCCCTTTGCACTGAGCCGCACCAGTCACCCATCAGGATCAAGGCGATGGAGCCATCCCTTCGGCAGATGCGCTCCGGCCCCTGGCACACACGGTGCCCCAGAAAACCGTTGGTGCCCTGCGGGGTCCATATACGAGAAGCACAGATTCCCTGGCTGCGTCATCGCGCCACCCCTCTCATGGCTCCCCGTAGAGGCGTCTCAGTCACCGGCGCCCCCGGTGCTGGATGTCACAGAAGGGATGGGACCGTGGCCAATCAGGTCTCGTGGTTGTAAACCAACCCCATAGCAAGCTCACCGCCCCATCCCACTGCGATGTCGAACTTAGGCAAATGCCCGCGTCACATCGAACGGCACCTGCTCCCGCATCACGTGATAGCACGCCCGCGCCAATTTATGCGCCACGGCCTTGAGTGCCACCATCCGATGCGTCTTGGCCACCTTCCGCTGGTAGAACCGCCTGATCTGCGCATTGTACCGGATGGCAAAGTGAGCCGCCTCGACAAATGCCCAGGCTCAATACGTGTTGCCATTCTTCGTCTTGCCGTGCCCTTTGCATGTCCCATTACTGAGCTGCGTACTCCCGACACAGCGGCAATAGGAGGCAAAGTCCCCGACCGTGGGGAATCGCCGAATCTCGCCGGTCTCCAGCATGATCGTGAGCGCCAAGATCAGGCCGATGCCGTCCACACTCAACAACGGTTGAAACGCCGGGGGCAAATTTACGCGGGCCTTGACCACGTGTTCGAGGGCGGCGATGTGTTCGTCTAAGCAGCGGACAACCGCCAGATTGCTCAGCACCGCCAAGGCAAGATCCGGATCAGGCAGCAACTGCTGCACGGTATCGGGCGTCAGCTGCTTGAGCCGATTGCTGTTCAAGCCGATGCCCGTATTGCGCGCCAACAGATTCTGCATGCCGAGCAGATTGGTCGTGCGTTGGCGAACTCACTGACTGCGTTTGCGCATCAGGTCCCGCACCGCCCGGTCGGCCTTCGGATAGATGTACCCGGTCGGCAGCAGCCCCAGTCGTAACAGATGCGCCAGCCAGCGGGCATCAGAGTGATCGTCCGTGTGCTTCAAACCGTTATACGCCTGGATCGCGGCCGTGTTCGCCAAATGGACGACGTAACCCGCCGCCATCAGCCCATCGACGAGCCAATACCAATTATAGGTGGACTCGACTACGAGCCCTTGAATGTCAGGCTGATACGGCGCGAGCGCCTCGAGCACCAGCGCCAGTTCATTCGGCACGCGCTGCTGAGAGACGACCTGGTCTTGCTCATTGAGTACCACCACCACACGGTTATTCGCGTGCAAATCAAGACCCCCGTACAATTTCATGATGTGCTCCTCCTTCTTGGTCGGGTGAATGTTCGAACGCTCCGAACACCAACCCTACCTGTTATAACGAGGAGCCTTCTAGATGATTATCAGGTCTTGCAATCAAACATTACAGAACTCGTCATCGCTCTGCCTGGATAGGAGAGCCATGAAGCGATTTCATATCGCCTTGGGCCTCTCGCGAAGATAGAGGGGCAAGTCTTGCAATCCAACATTTCGAACCCAGTCGGGGTCGGGTCTTGCAATCCAACATTGCAGAGCCTCTCAGGGCACGCTCTTGAGAGGGGAGGAAATGAGGCACGAAGCGATTTCATGCGGCATTCGGTCTCTCGGATGTGGAGGCGTCTCCGCCGAGCGTGACGTGAGCGGGATTCTGCCGGAGCGAGTTACTGTGGATCAGCAAGCGCCAGAGATTCGGGAGACCTGGCCCTCCAACCGAAGTAGCCCAATCAGATCGTGTTCGCCCCGCCCTGGCGGCGGGAGCCTGTACTGTGCGTACTTATGTTCAGAATTTGAATGAGATTAGGCGGGGAGAATTCTACGCGGAGATGTCGACGTATTCCACCTGACTGCTGGGTTGGGGGATGGGAAGGCTGTCCGCCCGAAGGCCTTCGAGATGGAATTCGATGGCTTCACGGATCATGGTTTCGGTTTCCTGAATCGTGGCGCCGGTGGCCACACACCCGGGCAGGTCTGGAACATAGGCCGAATAGTTCGATGCTGCCTTTTCGATTACGATGGCATAGCGCATGATGTCTTTCCTATTTCTTCCACCCAGCTTGCTTAAAGATACTATTCAAGGTGCCCGGTGGCAAATCGTCGTTCGGCTTACCGGCAACCGTGACACGGCCTGCTTTGGTCGGATGCTTAAACTGGCGATGGCTTCCCTTTGTGGCAACCAGGTACCAACTATCCTCTCGTAATCGTTCCAGTACCTGGCTGACTTTCACAGGATGAGCATACCCTAGTGTGCCTCAGAATCCAAGGCAGTGGAGAGTTTGCACTGTGGCTTTGCGTTGAATCAGCTTGGGGAGTTTGTCGAAGGTTGCGGTCGTCGAGAGTTCAAACATGACCAGAAACCCAGTGGGGGTCGAGTCTTGCAACCCAACATGGCAGAGCCTCTCAGGGCACGCTCTTGAGAGGGGAGGAGATGAGGCACGAAGCGATTTCATACGGCATTCGGTCTCTCGGATGTGGAGGCGTCTCCGCCGAGCGTGACGTGAGCGAGATTCTCTGTGAGCGCGTTAGGGCCGAGCAGCAGGGGGCAGAGATTCATCAGCCTCGCCGTTCATGAGTTACTACCTGAAGTCATCCGGTTCGATCCGATCCCACCGCCCGCAGCCGGCGTGTTACGTTGCTTTCTCCTGCCGTCCGGCCTAAAGTTCCGTTTACCGATAGGATGTGTGATGACGACTGCCAAGCAACCCCTCATTACCTCGACCCCTGACGTTCTAGGCGTACGCCTGTTTTTCGCGGCACCCGTGTGCCCGTGCAGACGCTCATCGAGTATTTAGAAGGGGGGCAGACGATCGACGAGTTTCTCGACGGATTTCCCACTGTCACGCGTGAGCAAGTGATCGCCTTCCTCGAAGAAGCGAAGGCCAGGATGCTTCGCGTCGCTTCGTGAAATTCTTCCTGCAGGATTCTGAAAAAGTCGGCCAGCTTCGTTCTCGCGTCGCTCAGAGGCTCCACGTACAAAACTGAGTACGAGTCGCCCCTCGCTAGCTGCGGCCTCGCTGGACGG
>JACQHN010000344.1 GCA_016199015.1 Nitrospira defluvii | reverse complement strand
GTTGAACCCGAACCACCCGAACCACAGGAGTCCTGTCCCTAACAACACCATCGGCAGATTGTGCGGGCCCATGTAATCCGTTCCATACCCGTGACGAGCGCCCAGTACCAACGCACAGACCAAGGCGCTGACTCCGGAGCTGAGATGGACGACGGCGCCTCCGGCAAAATCCAATGCCCCCAACCCGGCCAACCAGCCGCCGCCCCACAGCCAATGGGCGACGGGACAATAGACGACGATGGACCACAGCGCTGAAAACATCAGGAGTGCGCCGAACTTCATCCGCTCGGCAAACGCCCCGGTAATCAAAGCCGGTGTGATGGCCGCAAACATCAGTTGAAAGACCATGAAGGCCTGATGAGGAATTGTCGGGCCATAGGTCGCATGGGGAACCAACCCCACTCCGCTCAATCCCACCCAGTCGAAACCGCCGATCAGTCCGCCGACGTCCGGACCGAATGCCAGACTATAGCCGATGAGAATCCACAGCAGACTGACGACACACAGAGTCGCGAAACTGTGCATGATCGTGCCGAGGACATTCTTGCTCCGTACCAGTCCGCCATAAAACAGCGCCAGGCCGGGCACGATCATGGCTAGGACCAACGCAGAGGAGATCAGCACCCATGCGGTATCCGCTCCGTTGACCGAGGACCCGACCATCCCCGCTGCCGCCGCCTGTGCCCAGCCCAGATCAGGCCCGGTCGCACACATACTCAGGACAAGAACTGCCGACCATCCGAGTTTTCCAATCCATTTCAACATGAGCCGCTCCCCCATCTCGACGCCGAACGAATTAACTCCACAAACACAAAGGCGCCCATCTTTCCAGTCCAGGGTGAATGACGGACGCCTTTGTCCGTTTCACTTCTTGCGGCGGGGATGAACTGAAGACAGCATTGTCTCAGGTCAGACCGCCATGTCGCTCGACGGCTGAGTTTCCCCGCCGTCCGCGTCTCTTCAAGCTCGCTGCCTTATAGCTCTCCGATCTCCATCCCCCCGATCAGAACGTTTTGTACTCAAGCCACTTCCCGTTCAATGTAATCTTGCACCGAGCTTCACCTTGACTCCCCGTTACCTTTTCCATGTCCAAGGTGAAATCGATGGCGCTCATGATCCCGTCACCGAACATTTCATTCGCCTGGTCGCGCATGGAATCTCCATACACCCCAATGATCTCCAACAGGCGATACTTGAACGGATCCGTCGAGTTCGGAAAATCGGCACGCACCGGGAACTTGCTCAACGACGCGGTCAACTCGGCATCAAGACCGACCAAATCGCCGACTTTGCCCGCTTCCTCCGGAGTGAACTTGTGATTGCCGTTCAACGCCGCCGCGACAAACGTCGGGTTTTTCCCCACGACCTTCGCCACCTCAGCAATCGTGACCTTCTTGGCCAGGCGCTTCGC
Organism: Nitrospira defluvii; assembly: GCA_016199015.1. Taxonomy (GTDB): domain Bacteria; phylum Nitrospirota; class Nitrospiria; order Nitrospirales; family Nitrospiraceae; genus Nitrospira_A; species Nitrospira_A defluvii_B. Next base: position 4,467 of record JACQHN010000344.1, on the reverse strand, counting down.
TTTGATCGCCTTCCGCACCGCATCCTTCTCCATCACCGCCTCCTTGTGAAGTAATTGCCGCTCGTGATCAGTGTCGTGCGAGTGCATCCTGCTCAAAAGTCACGATGACCGGGGCCCCGTCCGTCGGTTGGCCCTGGGACGTTCCATCACTGGTCCCGTGCTTTGCATGGCGGACCAGAAAGTGAATGATATGGTTTCTGATCTTATAGTAAAGCGGATGCTCGATGACGGTTTCGCGCGAGCGGGGCCGCGGAATCGTCACGTGCACCATCTCGGCAATCCACGCTTCCGGTCCGTTCGTCATCAGAAGGATGCGATCGGACAATAAGATCGCCTCATCCACGTCATGGGTCACCATAAAGACCGTGTTCCTGGACGTGTTCCACATTTGTATCAACTCTTCCTGAATCACGCCCCGCGTCAGCGCATCAATCTGCGCAAAGGGTTCATCCAGCAGCAGGACTTTGGGCTCGATGGAGAATGCCCGGGCCAGGCCGACGCGCTGCTTCATGCCGCCCGACAACGCGACGGGGCGCTTGTCCTCCGCGCCTTTCAACCCCACCAGGGCGATGTATTTGCGGACATGCGCCGTGATCTGATCGCGGCTCCATTCCGGATACGCGGACCGGACCGCCAAGGCGATGTTTTCGAACACCGTCATCCAGGGCATGAGCGCGAAATTCTGGAAGACAACCATCCGGTCCAGGCCCGGTCCAGACGCCTCGCGGCCGTTGAGGATCACGCCTCCTTCCGACGGCGTTTCCAGCCCCGCAATGATGTTCAGAAGGGTGCTCTTTCCGCACCCTGAATGCCCGATCACAGTGACGAACTCCCCTTTCTCGATCTCGATCGTGGCATCCCTGAAGATGCACACCTGTCCGTCGCCGGACGGGCTTGGAAAATACTTCGTGACATGGTCGATTTGAAGAAAAGACATCGGTTACTCCTGATAGGTGACAAGGCCGGCCAGCTTGTTGAACCCGGAATCCAGGATGACGCCCACAACGCCGACGACCAAGATGGCGAAGATGACCCCCGCGATGTCGAGATTGTTCCATTCGATCCAACTCAGATATCCCACGCCCAGCTCACCGAGGAGCATCTCAGCCGGCACCACGGCCACCAACGCACTGCCGAAGGAGATACGTAACCCGTTCACGATGGTCGGCGCGGCGGCCGGCAGGATGACCTTGAACAGCCGCTTGAACCAGGACAGTTGCACGATGGCGGCGACGTGGAGATACTCCTTGCGCAGTGAACTCACCCCGAACGCCGTCGTGGCCAGGGTGGGCCAGAGCGCCGCCATAAACACGACCAAAATCGCCGTCCATTTCGGATCTTTCACCGTGTAGAGCAACAGCGGCATCCATGCCAACGGCGAAATCGGTTTCAGAATTTGAATGTAGGGATTGATCGCTCGAAACAGCACCCGGTTCAGTCCCAGCAGCACGCCGAGCATCACCGCGATGATCGAGGCGGCGAGAAATCCGCCCGCAAACCGTGACACCGTGTAGAACACCAGATAGGCGATGCCATGGTCGTTGGTTCCTTTTATCACAAACGCTTCGGCCAGTTCCGTGCGCGCCTTCTCCAGCACCGCCAACGGACCTGGAATCCCTTTGACTTTCTCTTTTTCAGGATTCCACGTGTAGCTCCCGTCCGGCGTCCGCACGATGTCGCCGTTGAATTCCATGACCTGCAATTGATTCTCCGTCAACTCTTTCGGGTCGAACGCCGGTTGCAGCGTGGAGAAATGCCAGGCGAGGAGAAAGATCGCCAGCAAAAACCCTGAAATAAACCACGGATTTCCCTTCGTCTGACTCATCATGGTGCCTCCACCTTGCTTCCCGCCGCCGCCACGTGCTTGCTTGCCCCAATTCTCCCACCAGGCTGGTGCAGGAAACGGAGATCGGACCTGCAGATCCGACCGGACGAGCGATGCCTCGGCACCCTCTGTACCGGTGGTCTCAGGGGACAACACCTGATTGATGGATTCCATTTGCTCCCTCACGCCATGCTGTGAATCTTGAAACTTCTGACATAGGCCTCTGCCTGGTTCGGATCGAACTCCTTTCCCATGATGCTATGTTTCATGGCGGTCTCCCGGTGCGTCGCGTAGCCGAGTTCTTTCTCGATGCGATCGCAGTCCGCCGCCCGGTACACCTGCTCGGCCACCGACTTATAATTCACATCGCCCTTCAGGTGGCCCCAGCGCTTCATCTGCGTCAGGATCCAGATGGCCATGGAATGCCACGGGTAGGGATCGAAGTCGATGCGGTTCGGCTCCTTTTTAATATTTCCCAACCCGTCGGCATACGTACCGGTCAACACCTGCTCCAGCACGGTCACCGGTTGATTCAAGTAGTTCGTAGGAGCGATCGCGGCGGCGATTTCCTTCCGGTGCGCCGGATCGGACGCATAGTGAGTGGCATCCACGATCGCCCGCCACATGGCGAGGAACGTATTCGGATTCGTGGTGGCGAAATCTTTCGTCACCGTGAAGGCGCAGCAGGGATGCCGGTCCCAGATGTCTTTCGACAACTTGAAGATGAACCCGACATTTTCATACACCGCCCGTTGATTAAACGGATCCGGCCCCAGGTATCCATCCACATTGCCGGCCTTGAGGTTCGCGACCATCTCCGGCGGCGGCACGACGCGGATCTGAACATCCTTGTCCGGATGCACACCTCCTTCGGCCAGAAAATAGCGCAGGAGGTAATTATGCATCGAGTAGTCGAAAGGCACGCAGAAGCGGAAGCCTTTCATATCGGCCGCTGTCTTCACATCCTTATGTTTAATGTGGAGCGTAATGGCCTGCCCGTTGATGTTCTCGACGGCGGGCATATAGATTGGGGTAGGAACCGCCCCGACGCCCAGCGTCATCGCGAGCGGCATTGGTGTAAGCATGTGCGCCGCATCCACCTCTTTGTTGACCGTCCAGTCGCGGATCATCGCCCAGCCGGCTGCCCGCTTCACGGAGGCGTTCAGTCCGTGTTTCTTGTAGAACCCCAGCGGCTCCGCCATGATGATCGGCGTCCCGCACGTAATCGGGATGAACCCGATACTGACGTCCTTTTTTTCCGGTTTCCCGACCGGATCGGCGGCAAAGGCCTTCAGTTTCGCCAGGGGAAATACCTCAGAGACCAAGGCCGCGATGGTTGCCGCACCGAGGCCTGCGAGCAGTTGCCGACGCGTCGGTCCCGCCGCATCCAGCACGGCAGCGGTCACGGCTTGATCCAACGTCCGTTCAAAATACTCTTCCGGCGAAGATGAACCATTCGTCCCTTCAGAACCTGTGCTGTCTGAATGAGACGGCGTCCGATCCGTCATGGTGCGCTCCTTTCGTTCTGCGCGCTTCTCTCATCGGCCAAAAACAAAACGGCGTCCTTTTCCCGCAAGGGAAAGGGACGCCGTTGTCCGACTGCGATAGGTCTGCGCTGACCTATCAAAATGTTCCGGTCTCTCCTGAAGAGACCGACTGATCTAAAAATCAAAAGGCGTCCGCCACTCTCGCAAGAATGACGGACGCCTTTGTCCGTTTACTTTTTATAGTGTGGGTGGTGAATCAGGCGTCGTTGCCTCTTCTCCCCCACAGGTACCTGTATACCATCGCCCTGCGGTTCGTCAAGGTCTCCTTGACGCGGAGACCGAAGGCTACACGTCGTAATACAGGAAGAACTCATAGGGATGCGGCCGCAACCGCATCGTGTCCACTTCCTTGCTGCGCTTATACCCGATCCAGGACTCGATCAGGTCCTCGCTGAATACCCCGCCCTTCAGCAAGAATTGGTGGTTCTTGTCGAGGTGATTGAGCGCCTCGTCTAAACTCCCCGGCATGGTTCGAATCTTGGCGGCTTCCTTGGCTTCGAGATCGTAGAGATCCTTCTCGGCCGGCTCGCCTGGATTGATCTTGTTCTCGATCCCGTCCAAACCGGCCATGAGCATGGCGGCAAAGGCCAGATAGGGATTCGCAGCCGGATCCGGAAAACGCACTTCGATACGCTTCGCCTTCGGGCTCGGTGAATACATGGGAATGCGAATACCGGCCGACCGGTTCCGGCTTGAATAGGCCAGCAACACCGGTGCTTCAAAGCCCGGCGTCAACCGCTTGTAGGAATTCGTCGAGGGATTGGTAAAGGCAGCCAGGGCAGGCGCATGCTTCAGGATGCCGCCGATGTAGTGCAAACACATCTGAGACACGCCCGCATATTCCTTCCCGGCGAACAGGGGCTTGCCCTCTTTCCAGATGCTCTGGTGGGTATGCATGCCCGAACCGTTGTCGCCAAAAATCGGCTTCGGCATGAATGTGGCCGTCTTGCCGTGCCGACGCGCGACGTTCTTGACGATGTATTTGAACATCATCATTTTGTCCGCGGTCCTCACCAGGCTATCGAAGCGAATATCGATTTCAGCCTGGCCTGCCGTGGCCACTTCATGGTGATGTTTCTCGATGGCGATGCCCGC
>JACQHN010000343.1 GCA_016199015.1 Nitrospira defluvii | reverse complement strand
GATATCCTGATCGTCGTCTACGATGAGAACTTTAGCCTTCATTGGTTGTGCTATAAGCCATCAGCTACGAGATCTTCGCAGTCACCCTTCCATCACATTCATGACCAAGCCGGTCAGCGGTTTGGGGAAGAAGTAGGTGGACTTGTGGGGCATCCGCTCGCCTGCTGAGGCCACGGCCTGTACTTCGGCGACTTTGGTTGGGTTCAACAACAATGCGGCAGTGCCGGTGCCCTGACGCACCCAGTTCAAGGCTTCGTGATCGTCCTTCGAATACAGAATCGCTTCCTGCTCCTGCTGAGTCGGGCAGAGTACGGAAACGACATGCTGTTGTAGTAGCGACACGTCCAATCGATCGCGCGGCGAAGCGGTTGCCGAGGGGCGGTGCGCCGCCTTTAACGTCAGCAGGTAGTACTGCGGATCGTTCTGCAGCGCCAGGCCGAACATCGGCACGGCTTGCCCGCGGCTGCGCAGGGTTTCGATGAACTGTCCGCGCACCTGCGGTTCGTTGGTTGATTGGAATGGGAGCGGCGTGACTTCAAAGACCGGTTCGAGCCTGCGCAGCAATTCCGCGGTTGCCGGCACAGGCGTCGTCAGGACGCGATGCGTTGGTAACACGGTCAATCCCTTATCCTCAAGGCTGGCGAACAGCATCAGGACGTTGTCGTAGGGCTGGGGCGTCGAGGGCGCGCCAGCCTGCTTGCGCCTCGCGCGACGATAGTTCAGCGCCGTTTCATAGCGGTGATGCCCGTCGGCGATGAACAGCTGTTTCGTCTTCATGATCTCGACGACCTTGGCGAGCACGCCTGCATCGGTGACACTCCAGAGCCGCTGCCGGAAACCCACGTCGTCCTGAAAGTCGATGCGTGGTTTGTCCGAGGCGATGGCGCGTTCGATCAACGTGAGCACGTCATTCTGCGGGTCCGAGTAGAGAGAAATGATCGGACTGAAGTTCGCGCGGCAGGCTTCTAGGAGGTTGAGCCGGTCTGTTTTGGCCGCTGCGCGCGTGTTCTCGTGTGGGTAGATTTTTCCCGAACCGAACTCTTCCAATGCCACCGTCGAGAGGAATCCCTTGAACAGCTTGGTCGGCGTGCCGGGCGCTGAATAGGGGGGCTGATATTCGATCGTGTGGTAATAGACGGCCGGATGGGAGTCCCGGCGCAAGACGCCGCCGGCCAGCCAGTCTTTCAACGCCGCTGCGGCGCGGGTGTATTTGTTGTGTGACGCGTTGTCGTCCGGTTGTTCGTAGCCCAGTTCCAGGCGGATAACGTTGTTCGGATGGCGATCGTACAAGGTCTTCTGCAGGGTGCTATCGATGATGTCGTAGGGAGGCGCGACCACCTGGCGGACATCGCCGACGGTCGAGGGGTTATAGAGCGTGCCGTGAAAGGGGATGACGTGTGCCATACGGGTTCCTATCCTTTTCTCTCGTGGGTGCGGTGTGATCCTGTCCGCCCGGCGGTGAGCCGGGGTTATCGCTGAACGAGTGTACTCTGCCAGCGGAACGTGGGCGTTGTGAAGCCGAACGGCGGCAACTCAGCGGTCGCGAGTCACCATGTAATCAGCAGCGATAGACAGGGCGCGTTTGGCGGTGTTGTCGTGGAAGAGGTCGAGATCGCGCTTGGCGGCTGCGACGAAGGCGCGTGCCCGCTCCATGGAGTAGGCGATGGACCCATACTCTTGCATCAAGGTGACGATGCGCCGGAGTTCCTCATCGGTCAGGGTCCGGGTCTCCATTCGATCCTTGATCAACTGCCGATCCTGTTCCGAGCAATGCTGCAAGAGATGCAGCAGCGGCAGCGTCGCTTTCCCTTGCCGCAGGTCCTGCCCCAGTGCCTTACCCAGGTGCTCGCCGTTGGCGGCGTAGTCGAGCGTATCGTCCGCCAGTTGGAACGCAATGCCCAGTCGCTGCCCGAACCGGAACAGCGCCTCCTGTAACTCTTCCGTGGCCCCACCGACGATTGCGCCGATTTTGCAGGACGCCGCAATCAATCCGGCCGTCTTATGTTCGATGATGCGGAGATACTCCGGTTCCGGCATCAGCGGATTGCCGTTGTAGTACAGCTGCAAGACTTCGCCTTCGGCCATCTTTCGGCAGGCTTCGGAGAGCGCTTCGTTGATGCCTTGGTTGCGGAAGTCGACGATCTGGCAAATCGCGCGCGAATAGAGATAATCCCCGACGAGAATGCTGATTTGATTGCCCCAGATTTTGCCCGCGGTCCGGCGGCCTCGACGCAGGTCGGCCTCATCGACGACGTCGTCGTGCAGCAAGGTGGCGGTATGGATGAATTCGACCAGGCTGCCGAGGGCTTGATGGTCTCGACCGGCGTACCCGCAGAGATGGGCGCTGAGAAGAACGAAGAGCGGCCGGATCCGTTTGCCGCCGCTGTTGAGAATGTGGGCGGCCACCGTGTTGACGAGGGCCACACTGGAATCGAGGTTTTTTCGGATCTGTTCTTCGACCCCCTCCAATTCTTCGCGATACACGTCCCACACATCGGCCATGCTGTGGAGCGTGAGGGTGGTCGGTCCGTTCGACATGGGGCGGATAGTAGGGCAGGAAACTCCACTAAGTCAAGCTCCGGTCAATCAATTGTCCCTCCGATTGCATCGTCGTTCTCTTGACAGTTTCACGGCCCATCCAGTAAGGTGACTTTTCATTTTATTTCCCCAAAACAATGGTAGCAGCCACTGTGGTCGTTCGATAGCTTCAACGTCCCCTGCGGGGAATCGGTTCCCCAGGTCATTGCCTGCCTGCTAGACGAGAATACGTGCCATGAATATACCAGGGCTTCCTCCCAAACAAGGGTTATACGATCCTCAGCACGAGAAAGATTCGTGCGGGGTCGGGTTTGTCGTCAATATCAAGGGGCAGCGATCGCATGAGATCGTGCAACAGGGGTTACAGGTTCTTGAGAGCCTGACCCATCGTGGCGCGCAAGGGTGCGATCCCTGTACGGGCGACGGCGCGGGCATTCTGCTTCAAGTGCCGCACGAGTTTTTTAAGCGCGTCACGAAAGAGAGCGGGATCAAGCTGCCCGGCGCCGGAGAATATGGCGTGGGCATGGTCTTCCTGCCGCCCGATGCCGATGCCCGAGCGCAGTGCGAAACCCTCTTTGCCCGCGTGATCAAGGCCGAAAGCGCCAAGCTCCTGGGCTGGCGTGATGTGCCGGTTAAGAGTGACGCGATCGGCGACTTGGCTCGCACCACCGAACCCTTCATGCGGCAGGTGTTCATCGCGCGCGGGATCTTCACCGACGAAGAATTCGAACGGCGGTTGTACGTCATTCGAAAGTGTGTCGAGCGGGCCATCCGCGAATCCGCCATCGAAGGGCGGGAGTACTTCTATATCTCGAGTCTCTCCAGCAACACCATCGTCTATAAAGGGCTGCTGCTCCCCCATCAGATTCCGCAGTACTATCAGGATCTCTCCGATAGCAGCCTGACGAGCGCGCTCGCTCTCGTACATTCGCGATTCAGCACGAATACGTTTCCCACCTGGCCGTTGGCCCATCCCTATCGCTACATTTGCCACAACGGCGAGATCAACACGCTCAAGGGCAATGTCAATTGGATGCGCGCGCGGCAAGGCCGGCTGAATACCGAGCTGTTCGGCGAGGACATGCAGAAACTCTTTCCCATCGTGTACGAAAACCAGAGCGACTCGGCCTGTCTGGACAATGCGCTCGAATTCCTGGTGCTCGGCGGGCGATCGTTGCCGCACGCGATGATGATGTTGATTCCCGAACCCTGGGTAGCCAACCCGCAGATGGATCTGGATCGTCGCGGATTCTACGAGTACCACGCCGCGATGCAGGAACCCTGGGATGGACCGGCGGCTGTCTGCTTTACCGATGGCAAGCTGATCGGCGCCACCTTGGATCGGAACGGACTCCGTCCCTGCCGCTATCAGGTGACGACCGACGGCCTGGTGGTGCTGGCTTCTGAAGCGGGCGTGCTGCCGATGGACCCGCAGCGGATTCGCCAGAAGGGCCGCTTGATGCCGGGCCGCATGTTCCTGGTGGACACCGAACAGGGCCGTATCATCGACGATGAGGAAGTGAAAGCGGATATCGTCCAGCGTAAACCCTACCGCTCCTGGGTGGCTCAATATCGAATTTCGCTCGATGAGTTGCCGGACCCGATCAATGTGCCGCAGCCCGATCATCCCACGATCCGGCAGCGCCAACAGGCGTTCGGCTACACCGTGGAAGAGTTGAAGATGGTCATCACCCCCATGGTGGTAGAGGGCCAGGAAGCCATCTCGTCGATGGGAACGGATACGCCGCTCGCCGTGTTGTCCGAGCGGCCGCAGCTCCTGTTCAAATACTTCAAGCAACTCTTCGCGCAGGTGACCAATCCGCCGATTGATCCGATTCGCGAAGAGCTTGTGATGTCGCTCACGACCAGCATCGGCCCGAAACCTAACCTCATGGATGAGCATCCGGAATCCTGCCGGCGTATTCGGGTGAAGCAGCCGATTCTGACGAATGCCGATTTGCAGAAGATCCGCGAGATCAACGACCCCAACTTTAAGAGCAAGACGCTGAAGATGCTGTTCCGTGTGGCCGAAGGGCCGGAAGGCCTGGGCGCGGCGGTGGACGAGCTCTGTCGGCAGGCGTCGCAGGCGATTCGTGAAGGGTACAAGTTCCTCATCCTCAGCGACCGAGGGGTGAACGAAGACTATGCTCCGATTCCCAGCCTGCTCGGCGTGGCGGCGGTGCATCACCATCTCGTCCGCGAATGCACGAGAACTGAAGTGGGGCTGACCGTCGAAACCGGTGAGCCGCGCGATGTGCACCATTTCGCCTGCCTCATCGGCTTCGGAGCCGGGACGGTGAATCCTTACTTGGTGTTCGAGTCCCTCGTAGACATGGAGCGTGACGGCTATTTCCCTGAAGGACTGGATGCGCCGACGGCGGAAGGCAAGTTCATCAAGGCGATCAATAAGGGCCTACTGAAGATTTTCTCCAAGATGGGTATTTCCACCGTGCAGTCCTATTGCGGCGCGCAGATTTTTGAAGCGATCGGCCTCAGTCACGAATTGATCGATCGCTATTTCACCGGCACACCGTCGCGGCTGGAAGGGATCAGCATCCGCGAGATCGGTGAAGAATCGCTGCGGCGGCATCGCGTGGCCTACGAACCGGCGCCGATCCGGCAGCTGGATTTCGGCGGCGAGATTCACTATCGCATTCAAGGCGAGCATCACAACTGGAATCCGGACACGATCTATAAGCTCCAGCATGCCACCAAGAGCAATGACCCGAAGACATTCGCCGAGTTTTCCCAACTGGTGAACGACGAGAGCAAGCGCCGGTCGAACCTGCGTGGTCTGCTCGACTTCAAGTTCTTGCCCGAGTCAATTCCGCTGGAGGAGGTGGAGTCGGCGAAGGACATCGTGAAGCGCTTCACCACCGGCGCCATGTCGTTCGGCTCGATCAGTAAAGAAGCGCACGAAACGCTGGCCATCGCCATGAACCGGTTGGGCGCCAAGAGCAACACCGGCGAGGGCGGCGAAGATCCGGAACGGTTCGAGCCATTCCCGAACGGTGATTCGAGGAACAGTTACATCAAGCAGGTCGCGTCGGCGCGGTTCGGTGTTACGAGCCATTACCTCGTGAACGCCAAGGAACTGCAGATCAAGATGGCGCAGGGGGCAAAACCTGGCGAAGGCGGTCAGTTGCCGGGTCACCAGGTCGATGAGAACATCGCGCGGCTCCTGTCTCT
>JACQHN010000064.1 GCA_016199015.1 Nitrospira defluvii | reverse complement strand
GCGCGCGGAGCCGTGAGGAAGGGAGGCATCCTTGAACAGGATGTCGACCGACCGAGGGGCGAGCCCGCCCGCCGATAGGCTGGTCGCAGCGGCGAATCCGCCTGTCTGCGTGCGCACACGCACAGGCAGGCGATTGCAGCAGAAGCGCTCGTGAATCATGCGGGCTAGTATGGCTCTCCTGCAGTCAGCGCTACAGTTGTGCTCAGGGACGAGCTGTCGCGTACCCTGGAGACTTCATTTATGCCGGAGGATACAAAGGATATACAAATGGCTGGGTGCCAGGTGCATCTGACCTATCATGCGCTCGCGGATGGACGCTGGACGGTTCTGGGTATTGTCCGGTGCGGGGTCGCCGAACAGGTTGAAGAACAATCGGTGGCGACGGGACCCTTTACAACGCGCGAGGCAGCCGAGAAGGACGCCGTGGACCGTCTCGGCAAATTTCCGGGAAACAATATTGACCGTAGTACTTCTCGCGTGAAGAACTGGAGTTAGCGCGGCCGATCCGCCGCAGCCTTCCCCGGCCAGTCGCTGAGTAATCAGGCCGGCCCTTCTATCAGAATCCACCAATCTGTTTGCTCTCCAATTCGCTGCTTCTCTCAATAGTCCTGACTGTCTGTGTCGACATTGTCCGGATTATGGTTGGATGCTCCGGGGGCGCCAGGGTATGGAGGGAGCGGCTATCCTACTAGCTGGCCTACTCTGATTGCCCTAATGAAGCTAGGGCCGATCGGGCAGGGCCTCGGCTGTTTGGACGGCGTGACCCCGACGATTTGATTTACAGAGTCGCATGATGGGCCCTCATAATCGGGCGTTTGAAACGTATAGGTCGGACTTGGTATTCTCCCGCATCGAACAGGGGATGTCGCACGATGACTCAGTCACTCTGTCGCAAGGTCATGTCTCTTGAGGTGCTGCCGGATTCGAGGGACTGTGGGAATCTTCATGCGTGAGGATGTGCTCTTGAAAGATCGCGAATAGGTATGGCTTCATTGCTGGTCCGGTTGGCCCAAGGCAGTCTCTGGCATTTCATCTGGGTCGCGGTGGTTCTTTCCTGCCTCCTGAGTCTTCTCCTCAGTCGCCTCATTCACGGCCATATCACCTGGGACTATCCCTTTTCGTCCGGGATCATTTCGCTGATGGTTGCCTCGGTCGTGGTGTCGCTCATCAAGCGTATGCGCGAGCTGGAGCGCGAGTTGGCGGAGACTACGCATGACCGCGCCCAGGACCTGGCGGCGCGGGATCAAGCCGAGGAGGCCTTGCGGCAGGGCGAAGAGCGGTTCAGACAATTTATGGACCATAGCCCGGCGATCGCCTGGATGAAGGATGACGGTGGGCGGCATGTCTATGTGAATCAGGTTTTTGCGCGCCGATTCCAGATTACGCCGGAGCAGTGGCTGGGACGGACGGACTTCGAGATATTTCCTCATGAAATCGCCCGGCAGTTTCGGGAGCACGATCAGGCGATCCTGGCAGAAGGGATCCCGAGGGAGTTCATGGAGGCCGCGCCGGATCCGGATGGGACGCTGCGCGACTGGTGGTCGTTTAAATTTCCATTTCAGGATCATGCCGGGAAGCGTTATGTCGGGGGCGTCGCAATCGACGTGACGGACCGCAAGCGAACGGAAGCGGCCTTGAAAGTGAGTGAAGAACGGCTGCGTCTCGCGCTCGAAGCGGCGCAGCTGGGAGTGTGGGATTGGGATATCCGCACGAATGTCGTCCAATGGTCGGAGAATGTGCCCTCCGTCTTCGGATTATCCCGCGATGCCTTTGCCAGGACGTACGAGGCCTATTTGAGTCTGGTCCATCCCCAAGACCTCGACCGCCTGTTGCAGGCCATCAGTCAATCCCTTCAGGCCGATGCGGAGTATAAGATTGAACATCGGATTCTCTGGCCGGACGGGACCGTGCATTGGCTGGCCTGCCGGGGCGATGTGTTGCGTGACGCTGGCGGCACACCCCTGCGCATGTTGGGTACCGTCATGGATGTGACGGCCCGTCGAGAGATGGAGCTGAAGTTGTCGAACAGTGAAGCGCAGCTGCGGGCCATTCTCGATCACAGCCCCGCGTTGATTTTTCTCAAGGATACGGCAGGACGATACCTTGATGTCAATCGGCAGTTCTCACTGGTGTTCAATCTGTCTCGCAATGCGATCCTCGGGAAAACCGATCTGGAGCTGTTTCCGCCGGAACAGGCGGCTGCTTTTCAGGCGAATGACCGCTTGGTGCTGACAGCCAAACGGCCGCTTCTCTTCGAGGAAGTAGCCGCGTATAGCGGTGACCCGCATACGAGTATCGTCTCCAAGTTTCCGCTCCTGGATCGTGACGGGATCGTCTATGCGGTCGGTGGGGTGGCCACCGACATCACGAATCGGAAGCGGGCCGAAGAGGCCTTGGCGCTGGCCAAGGACCAAGCCATGGAAGCGGCGAGACTTAAGTCGGAGTTCCTGGCAACGATGAGTCATGAAATCCGGACTCCGATGAACGGTGTGATCGGGATGACCGGGCTTCTTCTCGAGACCGCACTGACCGCGGAGCAGCGGGAATATGTCGAGACCGTCCGGAACTGCGGCGACTACCTCCTCATGATCATTAACGACATTCTCGATTTCTCAAAGATCGAGGCCGGACGACTGACCTTGGATAGGTTCGACTTCGATCTTCGGATCATGATCGAAGACACGCTGGATCTGGTTGCAGCCCAAGCCCAGGGCAAAGGGCTTGAGCTTGTGGGACTCATCGATGCGGCGGTGCCCTCGGCCGTGCGCGGAGATCCCGGCCGCCTGCGACAGGTGCTCACGAACTTGCTCGGCAACGCGATCAAGTTTACCGATCAGGGCGAGGTGGTCCTCTGCGTTAACCTCGTGCAAGAAACGGCGGATCATGTGGTCGTGCGCAGCGAGGTGACGGATACGGGGATCGGGATCAGTCCGGAAGGGCAGAGCAGACTGTTCCAGACCTTCAGCCAAGTAGACAGCTCGAGCACGCGAAAGTATGGAGGCACAGGCCTGGGTCTCGCCATCTGCAAACGTCTGACGGAACTTATGGACGGCGAAATCGGCGTGGAGAGTGCCTCCGGCAAGGGGAGCCGATTC
>JACQHN010000319.1 GCA_016199015.1 Nitrospira defluvii | reverse complement strand
CTAGCCCGGACTATTCATGAATGCCGTTGCGAGGCGTTCGAGCCCGAAGCCCGCCGGGGCTTCTCGCACGTAAGGCCGACGCAGGCGTACTAGCAGTCCGTCGAGGAGGCCGAACGAGAAAAGCCCTGCCGGGCGAGAGGATCGGACGATGGAGCAGGTATTCATGAATAGTCCGGGCTAGAACCTTGTGCAAGTCAGGATAAGGGAGGTACGCGATGGTGAGGGCGAAGCGATTGTCTGGTCGAGGGCTGGGATATGTCGGCGTCATTGCCGGAGCGTTGCTGATGGTCGTCGGATGGCCGGCTGTGACGAACGCGGCTGAGGACTTGCCGAAAGAATCCGTCTTGCCGGCGGCCTTGGCAGGGAAAGCCGTGCAGGCGGCTCTTGATCTCTGCAAGAAGGATGGCTATCGGGTCAGCGCATCGGTCGTGGATCGCGCGGGTGTGTTGCGGGCCATGTTGCGTGCAGATGGTGCCGGGCCGCACACGGTTGAGAGCAGCCGAAAGAAAGCGTATACCGCCGCCAGCTTGCGGCGCACGACGACCGACCTGGCCGAGATGATCGCCAAGCAGCCTGCGTTGCAGGCGCTGCGCGATATGAATGACAGCATTCTGATGGTCGGTGGTGGCCTGCCGATCGAAATTGCCGGCGAGGTGGTGGGTGCGATCGGAGTGGGTGGCGCACCGGGAACCCATCTGGACGATGCTTGTGCCGAGGCCGGACTCGATGCCATCGGCGCGGCCTCGAAGGTGCCCTCCGCCAAGTGATGCGGCTGCGAGGACCAGGCTGGAGTATGATCGGTCTGGTCCTCCTCCTGTCGGCTTGCAACAGTGATCGCCCCGAGCCGGCCGAGGTCGATCTTCCCACTGCCGGGCTCCGCTTGACCGTCACTCGTATTGCCACCCATCCAGTTCTCGCCCGCTATCGCTTGACCCTTCAGATCGAAGGGCCGCATGGTTGCACAGGCACGGCCGAGTTATTCCCCGATACGGGGTATGTCGGACGGCGTAATCTGTATCAACAGGCCTTGGGCGCTATCACCATCCTGGGTCAGTACGATGCGCGGGTGATTGAACCAGACAGTTGCGCTATTCGTCTGGTAGAATTTCAATCGTTGGCTGGTCAGGCCACGTTTCTCGGTTCGTTCGATGTGGATACGCAGAAGCGGTGGCGCTATTTCCCGTCGGCGGTGAGGGCGGAGCGGCCGTTTGAAAAGCACTAACTCATCGGCGATCGGTTTATCCACTCACATCGATCCATGCGTCGGGCGGCGAAAAGAGATCGCTTTGGAAGGTAAGTGATCAGGCTGGTTCCTTCAGGTGCTTATTCCTTCAATCGGTCTTTGAATGTCAGTTCAGCCACTGCAGATTTGTCCAGCTCGCCTTTGCCAAGATCGACCAGGCGTCGATATTGTTCGTAGGTGGCTCTGGCGAGTGGCAGATCCAGCTCGACCTGTCGAGCTAATGCCAGGGCGATCCCGGAGTCTTTCGCTGCATGGGAGGCGGAGAAGTAACAGTCATGGGCGCGCAGTTGCATATCTTCGCCGTCGGTCTCCAGCACCCGGGAGTTAGCGCCGGTCTGGTAAAAGACTGCGCGAAGCATGGTAAGGTCCAAGCCCAAGGCCGATCCCAATCCGAGTCCTTCCGCCAATGCCGCCGTATTGGCGTTCATTACCATGTTGACCAGCGCCTTGACCTTCGCGGCTTCGCCGGCCGGTCCGATATAGCGTAGGTGCGCGCTCAGGTCTTGGAGCAGCGGTCTCGCGCGTTCGAACGTAGCTGGCCTGCCGCCGCACATCATGTACAACGTTCCCTGGCGTGCTTGGGTGATACTGCTGGCCATGCAGGCTTCGAGACAGTGGCCGCCTTCTTGCTCCACCAGGGTGTGGACCTCTGTCTGGATCTCCGGAGAGAGCGTGGCGCAATTGATAAACAGGCGGTTTGCGGCCTGGCGCAACAGACTGTCCGGTCCCCCCGCTGAGTAAATCTGGCGCATGGCCCCATCATCCGATACCACCGTCAGCACCGTATTGGCCAGTCCTGCAAGGCGTGCTGGTGTGGGGCTTGCTTCGCACTCCAGTTCCTTCGCCAGGCTCTCGGCACGTTGGGGCTCGGCATCGTACAGGGCCACAATGCGATACTGGAGCTCCTGTAGCCTCCTGGCCATATTGGCTCCCATACGCCCCACTCCCACAATTCCGATACGATAGCCCGACTTGGTCATCCGCGACCTCCTGGGAACATGCTACCCTGCGACCGGAAACGCAGTGTAGCACAGTCCTTTCAGACCCAGGAATCGTGGCGATCGGTCGTGCTTCAGGATGAGAAGCGAAGAATGTCGCTTCTGCGGCGGTCGGCTGTGAAGTCGAATCCAGCGAGGGGGCCGTCATGCAGCAGAGCATCATTGGGTATCACCAAGATGAAGAGGGTCACTGGGTGGCCGATCTTCGCTGTGGCCATGGTCAGCATGTGCGACATCAGCCACCCATGACTAGTCGTCCATGGGTAATGACGGAGGAGGGGCGGCGGGCCTTTCTGGGCACTTCACTGAATTGTAAGAAATGCGATGAAGGGGGTTAGGCGCCAGACCCCACCAGCACTCCATTCGGAGCGCGATGGTGGAGCCGATGAGGATGATGCTACGCGAACTTGGAATGACGTTGATGCGCGACGGTGACTGGCCTAGGTCCAGAGCCAGTCGAATATGGACGTCAACCATCCTGTCATACTCGAAAACCAGGAATCGTTCTGGGGGGCCGATGGGGCATTGGTGTTTGGGGACGGTGTGGTGACGGGCGCCTGTGCGGTCTTTGCGGGGATGCTTGGAGGTGCGGGTGCCGCTACAGCGGCCGCTGTTGCCTGCGGGGTGACTGCCGACGGATTTATGCTGGGGGCTGCAGGAGCGTCCAGTTGAGAGGGTGCCGGCGCGGGGGACGAGGACGATGAGGATCTGTCTGCCTGGGGCGATTGGGGGGTGATGACGGCGACCATGTGTGGTTCCTGCGGGAGGCCATCCACGGTGGTCACATGGGCCTCTGGGCCGGACGGCGTGGTGGCCATCTCCCGTTCATGCTGCGCGGTGAGCGCTTCCAACTTCTTTTCGTACCGCTTCGTCTCCGAGATTTCTTTCAGCATGGCCTGATGCCGAGCGCGTAATGCGGCGATGTTGTGCTGGAGCGCTGCGAGTTTGGCCTGGTTGGTTTTCCGGATCTGATCAAACGAAGTTTGGATCTTCTGCAATTCGCTCTTCAGATTGCCCAGCGTGCGCTCGTCTCGCTGGTTGGCCGCGTGAGTCGTATCCCGTTGTTGTTCGAGGCTTTGAATCTCAGCCTGGGCCTGAGCGAGTTCGTTCGCCCGCGCCTTTGCCCCATGTCTGGCACTGTCATACGTTTGTTGTGAGACACAGCCTCCCAGCAGCAGGACCGCGCTTCCGACCATCCAGCATAGGGCGACCCGTCGGATGTTCCCTCGAGAAGCAGCGATGAGTGTTCGGCGTAGGGTGATCGATTGCATGGGACATTCCTCACAGGTACGTGCAGTGCCAAGAGCCGCAATAGGCGGTCCGCTCGCGCGGAGCCACGTTGTTCAGGTTAATTTTTCAGAAAAGTCGAAAAACGGCAAAAGATTTCGGGAAAGCTGCAGGAAGCCGCCGAGAGAAGAGCGAAGTGTCGACTGCGTCAGTCTCGATTTATCAAATCGTCATGCAGTCTGTTGGACAGGGCGCCCGCATATCGAGCCCGGCTCCATGCCAGGGGTAGAGCAGGGGGCCGCTATAGCGATAGCCGCCTAGAACCGGGTCGGTTGAAAGGAGTAACGGCGTATCGAGGTCCAGCACGTCGAACCCGCCTCGTCCCAGCACCAGGCTGAAGGAGCAGCCCATCGCAATTCGGGTTTCCACCATGCCCCCAACCATCAGGCGCAACCCGACGGAACGGGCGAACGCCGCGATCTGGAGAGCTTCCACCACACCGGTTTTCATGATCTTGATGTTGATGTAGTCGGCGGCTTGCAGCTGGGCGACCCGGCGCGCATCGTCCAGTGACCGGACCGACTCATCCGCTGCCACGGGAATACCGGTAAGGTGGCGAATGGCCTGAAGGCCTTCAAGATCATCGCGGACGACCGGTTGTTCGAGGAGCACCAACCGCCCTCCAAATTTTTTCACGCCAGTGACAAAGCGGATGCAGTCTTCGCGGGAGAATCCCTGATTGCCGTCTCCGATAAATCCGATGTTCGGAAGCGCGTCGTGCACGGCTTCCAGCCGTCGGATATCTTCTTCGACATCCTTTCCCACTTTCATCTTGAAGAGTCGAAACCCCTTGGCATACCAGGCGCGAGCGAGTTCCATGGTCTTGTTCAGATCGCAGATGGGAATGGTGATGTCGGTTTCCCGATCCCGGACATCGGTCGATCCCCAGAGTTGCCAGAGCGGGAT
>JACQHN010000318.1 GCA_016199015.1 Nitrospira defluvii | reverse complement strand
GAGATGGAGGCCGTAGCTGGTTTGAATCGGCACCACCGTGGATAACCGGAGGCCGATCACCAACGCGACCACCGCCACCACGAACCCGGCAATCGGCCCGGCCACCCCGATATCGAACAGCGCCCGTCGATCAGTCATCGGCGCCCGCATGCGGATGATGGCGCCGAACGTTCCGACGAAGTGCGGCAGCCCCGGTACGAACAGCGGCAGCGATGCCGGCACTCCGTGGATGCGCGACAGCACGTAGTGGCCGAGTTCGTGCGTCACCAGGATGCCGAGGAGAGTCGCGGCAAACGGAACTCCCTTCCATAGTGCCAACGGGTCTTCCATGAGAAAGGTCCAGGGTCCGACCAGCGGATTGGTGTTGGTTTGGTAGGCGCCGGCCCACAGCACGGTAAACACCGTCAGCAGAAACAAGAGCCCAGGCAGGACCAAACTGGAGAAGAGCGGCCGTTCTTCGTCGACCCACTCGTCCTCTTCGCTGTCATCGGACGAAGCAGGAGTCAGGTCATCCGGAAACCGGCTCTGATCCGACTCGTCACGGCGCATCAAACGCCTCTGACCTCAATAGGCTGGTGAAGACACATTGTTCGAAGTCCAGGAGGATTGGTGGCGCCAAAGTCCATGATCGCATCACCAGATTCTACAGGATGTTCAAAAAGGTCGCCCAGCAAGGCCGCAGCGAGGTGCACGGCGCGATGAATAAAGAGCGCCACGTCTGTGCACGCCGGCGAGACAGTGAGCCGGCCGTGTCTTGGAAGCAAAGCCACATCATTCTTACCCACCCACCCCAAGCCTGCCGAGACAGGCTCCCTTCCCGTGGCCGTACGTTGAGCCCCGGTGCGATGCGAGAACGATGCTGGAGGTCTTTTTCAACATCCTGCTAGGTAGAGAACGGATTGTGGAGGAGCTCTTCCCCCACAGTCGTAGCCGGCCCATGGCCTGGGAAGAGCAGCGTATCAGCGGACAGTGTCAGCACGCGCCGACGGACGGATTCGAGATGGGTCTGGTAGAGCCCGGCAGGATTCGAGCGGCCGATCGAACCGGCAAACAGCGTGTCGCCCACAAAACAGATCGGTGAGCCCGCCTGTTCCACACGATAACAGATCCCGCCAGGCGTATGACCCGGGGTCGTCATGAACCGCACCGTCAGCCCGCCGACCTGCAGCGTCTCGCCATGCTGCGGCACGGTCAGGACCTCGTGTGACGGACGCCAACTGAGGAGATCGAGATCGTCAGGACCGAGATAGACCGGCACAGCACCGGCTTTCAGAATGCGTTCAATGCCCTCGGCATGGTCGGAATGGCCGTGAGTCAGGCACATCGCACGCAGCCGGAGATTCCGCCGCGCCAACAGTTCCAGCATCGCGGTGGGGTTGTAGGCGGTATCGATCAGGATGGCCTCCCCACGATCATGGATGACGTAGCCCTTGACCTCGTAGCCGCCGATCGAGCCCAGGATGGTTTCCACATGCGCCACCGCAGCGGGCAGCTCGTGAGGAGTCCAGCCGTCAGCGACCTGTGCAAGAGGCTCCGCTCTCAGTCCAAGAGCCTGGGCCACGGCCAGCACCTGATCGCGACGACGCGAGGTTTGGCCGCGTTCCAGCTCAGTCAGTTCGATTTCTGGCAAACCGCTCGCGCGCGCCACGTCGGCCACCGACCGCTGCTGCCCCGTTCGGGCCTTCTTAAGAATGTCGCTGAGATCGTCTTCTAACATCGAGAGCAAATGGCTTATGGCATATGGCTTATAGTCAGAAAAGCAGGAGAATCTTTGCTCCTACCATCAGCTATACGCCACAAGCTCTTCGTTCCAGGCTGCCACCATCTCCGGATCCACATCGACCAAGATCACAGATCTCAGCTTCCGTGGAGCGAATGTTCTGATTTCCTGTGCCATCTTGACCGCCGCATCGTGGGACGTCACTCCGCCGACTCCGGTCCCCATCCCCGGAATCGCGATCGATTCGAACGCTTGTTCATCCGCAAGAACCAGAGCCGCTCTCGTTGCCAACGCGACATTCTGTGCCGGAATGCACATGCCCGGCTCCGGCATCGTCGGAGCGTGAATGATCCCCTTGAACCTCGTCTTTCCGCCGGATGTCAGCACCGCCTGTCCAACGGCGATCGGTGCCTGCGCCCGAGCCTGATCTTCGACATCCTGCCCCGCCGCCCGCTTGATCACCCCCGCCACACCACCACCCATGATGCCATGACTGTTGGCGGCATTCACAATGACGTCGGCCTCGGCTTCAAGGATGCTGCCCTGGATCACAGATATCATTACGGACAAGGCTCGCTCCGTACTATAGCCAAGACACCGGCTATATCAACTCAAGCCTGCGATGATCCGGCGATAGTCGTCTTCCGAAAAAGTCTTGAGGGTCGTGGACCGTACATTCCCCAACGAGCCAAGCTTGAGTCCGAAGCCAGCCAGTTTGTCGTTATTGGGCATATCGACCACGAGCACCAGATCATATTGTCCCAGCGTGAGGTAGAACGCTTTGACCTCGCCACCCATGTCCCTAGCCCGGACTATTCATGAATACCTGCTCCGTCGTCCGATCCTCTC
>JACQHN010000339.1 GCA_016199015.1 Nitrospira defluvii | reverse complement strand
GATTAGGGCGTTTCCATTTGTTATGGGCAATACAACTAGATGGTCGTGTCGCCACGTAAGGCACACCGTTAAAAAAATCGAGTGCGAGCAAGTGAAGGTTATCTGGATCTGGTGAAGGTCGGTTGTCGCTTTTCCAAACTATTCTTTGGTTCGTTCCAGGAATCATCAACGTCGTCTTATGTTCCGCAAGAGGCGCACCTTGTCCTATTTCGTGGTTCATGCTGGAGTCATAGGTGTCCGACCTCTCCACGATAATTTTGTTGCCGTCGTGCAATAACACTTCCTCTTTCCATCTAAACGTATCTGTCGCATACGTGTTCATGTTGACCCCCAAGGTTAGAACCAGGCAGACAGCTGTCACTAGTCGCAATAGCAAAGATCGGTTGCTCATGCCGCTCTCCTTATCAAGAGAATATCTGGGCATTCAGTGTCGCAAACTTGGCAAAGACCGGGAGGCGATCATCATCGCCCCGCCATTGATCGTATCATTGCCCCCGCTGCCGTTGAGCAGGTCACTACGATCATTCGGACTCTCCGTATCTTGTATGAAGTTCCCCAGTTCGTCGTAATCGATTTGGACCCCTGGCTCGTTGGGGTCGGTGTCCAATGGATCGAAATCGCCGACGATAGTGCGTGACGTGGAGGGTTGTTGGGTGCTGATGGTCGGCGCATCGATCAACTAGATCTTCTGTTTGGTGAGCAAAATGTAAGAATGATGTTGTTGTACGCTGTCTGTATGTCAGTGGGTTGCAGATCAAAGGAACTGCGCCCAGTAATGTGCGCTTGGTTGGCAAGAATTGGATCGATAGAACGCTGAATCATAATGTTGTTCAACGCCAACTGCAGCGCCGCATCGTTCAAGTATGTAAGGGACAAGGCAACCACGAGCTGGTTGATATAACCTTGCTCGGACGCTTGCTGAGCCGGGCTTAAGCGCGGATCTTGCGCGTTAATCTGCATAACCTCAAAGACTTGAGTCCGAACACCACTGTCCTTGAGATTAAATCCGATACCAATAGACGGCCTGGAAGGCCTAGCGGTGTCGAGGTACGCAAACTGACGGACTCCTTCAAGGAGACTGATTTCGTCAAACCGTTGCTGTCTGTAGATGGCAGGATCGGTGATCGTGCGCCAATTCATCATGGATGCCTCCGTTGTGCTTGCCCAGTGTATTTGAATTGACAGCGCTGTCTAGGGACAGACTCGACTGTGATAATGTCAAGTTGCGCTTCCGTAAAATTCATATCGCCTGCCCATGTGGTTACATACCACTTCCCCTTATAGCCAACGACATCAGGCCGACCTGCACGAACAGGTAAGGTCGCATATGTCGATTTCCCATCGATCCCTCGCCCATCCGGCGTCAGCACATACAATTCAATGCCGCCTGGGATGGCAAAATTTCCTTCATCCATCGGGTCGCACGGCCAACCTGTGTCAAATCGAAGCACGATGTCCTTTTTCCCATCTTGATCGACATCGAGTTCGGCAGTGGCAAGCGTCATGTTGCGCTCTTTCATTCGCTCACGAATATTGCTCTCCCACTTGTCATAAGGCTCCAACTTTTCATACTCTTCGTCAGAATACTGAAGATTGGATGGCCTCTGGCGAAGGGCCTGCCGAAGCAGATGGCGATTGGGCCAGAATTCCAGTGGCTTCCACTTGGGCCTACTAAAGGCCGAGAGTTTTGGATTCAGTGGCCGTTCACAGACCACCGGCGGATGCATGGGAAATGAATGGAGGTTCCGGAGATAGGCCTGGCAAACCTCAATACCTTTACCGACAACCAACGTGTAATTGCCTGCCGTGGCCACATCAGCGATGAGTACCCACAGCAACCCAAGTAGGACACCCGAACCACGCTTCATTGTCTTCATTCCGCCATCCTTTCCCGTTATAGCCTTTTGGCATGCACCTTAGGCGAGTCACATCTTTGCGGCATCCCACGATGTACGCTCCTCAGCCCACACGGAACAACCCAGAAGAAGTATTGGTACCCTTTTCTAAAGTTGGGTTCTCTTGGACACACTCCTGGTTGTTCAATTGGACAGTTTGCGCATGTTCGTTGACGCCCACTGACGATCTACAGAAGCATGTCCAAGTGATCGACGAAAGACGTGGCTCCTTAGCTAACACGGTCCAACATGCCGGTGGCACGCGCATAATTCACCCGTGCCGCATTGAGTTCGAATAGCGCGCTCACAAGATTGTCGCGGGCTCGCCCGATCGCGGTAATGGCGCTGATCACGTCGAACTGACTCGCTGACGTGAGGTGGGCATACCGCTCACGCGCAAACTCCGATTCTTTCATCGCAGCCTGCAACCCGACTTGAGCGATGACGGCCTTCTCTTTGGCAGCGCCCAAGGCGATGCGGGCGTCATTCACCTCACTACGGACTTGATTGAGCACCACCTGCATCCGCAACGCCTCCTGACGTAATTGACTCCGAGCCGTGCTGATCCGGCCTTCCCGTTGGCCGCCATCGAAGAGTGGGATTTGAAGCACTAAGGCCATGTTGTAGGTCTCAAGGCTATTGTTCCACCGATTGCCGACCAGACCCGTATCTCCCTGCGCCACCAACGCTGGAAGGCGCTCACCGGTGATGGACGAATAGGTGAGTTCCGCCGCACGGACGCGCTTGGTTTGCGCCTGGACTTCGGTCCGGTTGGAGACGGCTCGTTCCCAGGCAGTCCCACTGTCTTCCACGTCAGGGAAGTCGAGCTGGAACTGATCGGTTAGCGTCAGGCGGACTTCATTCGAGAACCCCAGAAGATTGGCCAGGGTATTTTTGGCTCGCTCCAGATCGGCTTGCGCTGCGATGAACTGCTGCTGCTCATTGGCGAGTTGTCCTTCCAATCGAGCCACATCCAATCCAGTGGCGGCGCCTTCTTTTCGCCTCGTCTTGGTCATGCTCAGCAGGTCTTGAATCATCTGTTGATTCGCCTGCCGCATGCTCATGGCGGCCGAAGCCTTGAGGCCTTCGGTGTACGCTAGCCCTGCGCCAGCCATGGTATCGAATCGGCTGCTTTCGGCGTCGAACTCGGCAACATGAAGTGCTTCTCGCGAGGCGCGCCATCGCTGAATGAGGCTCAGGCTAAAAATATTCTGTGAGGCCGAAATACGGGCATCGAAGATGCTGAACGGGGCGGTCCTCACCGGCGAGAGACCAAACGTCCCGAGAAACTGTGTTTGCCGGCTTTCGCGAACGTTCGAGGACAGATTGGGGAGCATGGCGCCTAACTGTGTGGTGACATCGCCTTTCGCCGCTTCAATCCGTTCCTTCGACAATAAGACCGACGGATTGTGCTGCGCGGCCACCGCCATGGCCTCCCGTAGGCTCAGCGAGACCTCTTGAGTCGGAAGTCGCACGTCTTGTTCTGAATTCGCCGCGCTCACGAAGCTGGCAGGTAGCAATGCCAGCGCCAGTGCGAGGGCGCCGATGACGCGTGCGTATGACGGCCGCAGGCGGGGCTGTTGAAACGTCCTCGCCATCTACCGTTCCCTCATACTTTCCTTCGCCGACTTGAGCAATGGACTTAAGAGATACTCGATGACACGACGCTGACCGGTCTTGATCTCGACTGTCACCGCCATTCCCGGTGAGAGATGCACGAGTTTACCTTCCACTGGAATGGCCGCTCGCTCCATGCTCACCCGTGTGGCAAAGACGAGCTCTTCCATGGACTTACCCTTCTTTGCGTCGAGAGGCACGGCGTCATCTGACACCGTGAGTACGGTGCCCGGGATCGTGCCATAGAGCGTGAAGGGAAAGGTTTCCACCTTGATTTCAACAGGCTGCCCTTCCTTGACGAATCCGATGTCTTTGTTCGCCAGCTGCGCCGAGACTTCTACCGGATGGTCCTGCGGGACCACGATGAGCAACGGTTGAGCGGGTGTGACCACCCCGCCCACAGTATGCACGGCGAGCTGTTGCACCACACCATCTATAGGACTGACCAGCCGTTGTAGTTCCGCTTTCTGACCCGCTTTGGTGACCTCCTGCAGCAAGGAGGCCGCTTTGGTTTCCGTGACGGATAATTCTCCCTGCTTGGTATGGTGAAACTCCGAAACCAGAGCCCGCAGATTGTTCTCCGCTTCTTCCAGCGCAGCCTGATCTTGCACCAGATGTTTTTTCTGGCCAGCCAACTCCTGAAGTTTATCGACTCGCTGCTGTTCCGCCTGGAGGTAGTCCAACCGGGTGACAGCATCTTGTTCCATCAACCGTTTGTAGGCGCCTGCTCGCTCTGCCTCCAAAGGCACCGTCGTCTCCAGCCGGAGGATATTTTCTCTCGTCTGTCCCCACGCGGCTTTGCGCTGGCCGATCAGTTGCTGCGCGGCGTCTACCCGTGCCTGGAATTCAGCCAACTGATTCTTGAGCAGCGCTTGCTGAAGCAGCACATACTGGGGATCGGCGTCCGACAGAGGCTCAAACGTGGCGGACCCTGCGATGAGCGCGCGCAACCGGCCGG
>JACQHN010000325.1 GCA_016199015.1 Nitrospira defluvii | reverse complement strand
TGAGCGGGATCGCCGAGGTGTTGTTAACGCTCGGATACAAGGTCAGCGGCTCTGATTTGAGCCAGTCGGAAACCACGCGCCGGCTCGAAGAGTTAGGCGGGCGCATTGCGATCGGCCACCAAGAATCCAATATCGGTGAGGCGCAGGTGGTGGTGATCTCCTCCGCGGTGGCCGCGACCAATCCTGAAGTGGTCGCGGCAAAAGCGAAGCAGATTCCCGTCATTCCGCGTGCCGAGATGTTGGCGGAACTGATGCGGTTGAAGTTTGGTGTGGCCATCGCCGGCGCTCACGGAAAGACCACGACGACCTCGATGGTAGCCAATGTGCTGGCCCAAGGCGGGTTGGACCCGACCATGGTGATCGGCGGTAAAGTGAATGCGCTCGGGAGCCATGCACGCTTGGGACGGGGGGATCTTCTCATTGCTGAAGCCGATGAGAGCGATGGATCGTTCCTCCGCTTAGCGCCGACGATTGCGGCGGTGACGAATATTGATCGAGAACATCTCGACCATTACGGGACGATGGAGCGGCTCAACGACAGCTTCCTGGAGTTTGTGAACAAGGTACCGTTCTACGGCCTGGCCGTCCTCTGCGCTGACGATGAGCGCTTGCGGGAGTTGCTCCCGCGCGTCGTCAAACGCTACCAGACCTACGGCCTACAAGAACATCCCGGCTATGTGCCGGATTTTCGTGCGACCGACATCAGTCTGCGGCAGTGGGGTTCTGAATTTCGCGTCTTTTTCCGTGGACGAAACCTCGGACCGTTCCGGCTGGCCATCCCCGGGATTCACAACGTATCGAATTCGCTGATTGCGATCGCCATCGGAATGGAGTTGGAGATCCCAGTGGATCTGATCAGGAAAGGTCTCGCGGCCTTTACCGGTGTGGAGCGGCGCTTCCATCTGCGCGGCGAGAAGGCCGGAATCATGGTCGTGGACGACTATGGACACCATCCGACCGAAGTACGGGCCACGATCGCGGCGGCGAAGCAAGGGTGGGATCGGCGCGTGGTGGTGCTGTTCCAGCCGCATCGTTACAGCCGTTCACGCGATCTGATGCAGGAATTTGCCCATGCGTTCGATCAGGCGGATGCGCTGTTCATGACGGAGATCTATGCGGCCGGCGAACAGCCGATCCCCGGCGTGTCCGGTGAGAAACTGGTGGAAGCCGTGCGAGCAGCGGGGTATCCCTCAGCGACCTTCGTTGAACGCAAAGAGAACTTGGCGGACCAGGTGCTGCCGACTCTGAAGTCCGGTGATCTCGTGATCACCCTCGGCGCAGGGGACATCTGGAAGGCGGGCTTGGCGATTCTTGAACGGTTACCGGCCTCAGCGTGATGCAATGGCCGAAACAGGGTCAGGTGCAAAGCGCAAGAATCGACCGACGAGGAGCAAGAAGGACTGGGCACGCATTCTTCAGGGAGTTCGGGGAACGGTCATGTGTGATGCGTCGTTACAATCGTACACCTCATTCCGCATCGGTGGGCCTGCGGAGGTCTTGGTTGAACCGGCTGATGTGGACGACCTTTGTCGGGTGGTGGCACAGGCCCGCGCAGAAAAGATTCCGATCTTCGTCGTGGGCGGGACGAATCTATTGGTGCGCGACGGCGGCATTCGCGGGATGGTCATCAGTCTGGGAAAATTCAAAGGCATCCGCCAGGAGCCGGATCATGTGCTCTATGCGGAAGGGGGCGTCGGAATGCCGACCCTGATCGGTTATGCGGTCCGTCGCTCGCTGGCCGGATTGGAATGGGGCGCCGGTATTCCGGGAACCGTCGCCGGCTGTGTCGTGATGAACGCCGGGACGCGCTTGGGAGAAATGAAGGATTCGGTTAAAGCCGTCCGCATGATCGACCCGCGTGGCCGGGTGGTGGACATTTCTGCCGCCGATATCCCGTTCAGCTATCGGCGGGCGCACTTGCCGCGCGGTATCGTGGCAGGGGTCTGGCTGCAACTGAGACCCGGCGACCATGAGCAGATCGAAAAAACGGTGAAGGAGTATCTGCAGTATCGCAAAGACACCCAGCCGCTGACGTTGCCGAGCGCCGGCTGCGTCTTCAAGAACCCTCCGCAGGATTCGGCCGGTCGCCTAGTCGAAGCGGCGGGGCTGAAGGGTGCTCGGATCGGCGATGCGCAGGTCTCTGAAAAACATGCGAACTTCATGGTGAACGTGGGCCATGCGCGGGCCGAGGATGTGTTGGCTCTCATTAAGAACGTGCGCGCGGCGGTAAAAAAGAAGTCAGGTGTCACACTGGAACTGGAACTCAAGGTCGTCGGGCAGGCCTGACGAGGATCGAGGAAGGGCATGGATGTGACAGAACGGAAGCCGCTGACGCGTTCGAAAATCGGGGTGTTGATGGGCGGCCAGTCTTCGGAGCGAGAGGTGTCGCTCAAGACCGGCGAGGCCGTGTATCGTTCACTGGTGCGAAGTGGCTACGATGCGGTGGCCATCGATGTCGGTCCGGCTCTGTACCAGACCATGCAAGAACAGCTGGTCGAGATTGCGTTTCTGGCGCTACATGGACCAGGGGGAGAGGACGGCGCGATCCAAGGATTCTTGGAGACGCTGGGTATCCCCTATACGGGATCCGGGGTGCGAGCGAGCGCCATCGGCATGCATAAGGTGGTGACCAAGGCGCAACTGGCTGCCGAGGGGATTCCGGTCCCTAACGGGACGGTGGTGTTGCGGGGGACGGCTCCGACCTTGGGGCGCATCCTCACCACCTGCAAGTTGAAGCTGCCCGTGGTCGTCAAACCGGCGAGTCAGGGATCCACAATCGGCGTCACGATCGTTCGTAAGCCCTCGCAATGGAAAGAGGCCCTTCGTCTGGCGCATCAGTACGACGAGGAGGCGATGGTCGAGGCGTTTATTCCCGGGCACGAGGTGACGGTCTCGTTATTAGGCGGAGCCGATGGGGCGGTGACCGGCTTGCCCGCCGTTGAAATTGTCGCCCCGGACGGATTCTACGATTTCTCCGCCAAGTACGAGAAAGGTCGGACGCAGTATCTCTGCCCGGCGCCGCTGTCTGCCGCGGTGAGTCGGCAGATTCGGCAAGTGGCGATCAAGACCTATCAGGTGCTGGGCTGCGACGGGGCCGCACGCGTCGATTTTCGCATCACGCCGAAAGGCAAGCCCTACGTGCTGGAAATCAACACCGTGCCGGGGATGACAGAGACGAGTCTTCTGCCGATGGCTGCGGGCAAGGCCGGTATCTCCTATGACGCATTGACGGAACGGATTCTCCAATCTGCGATCGAGCGAGCAGGAGTGGGCTCGTTTCGAGCGGTGAGGTAGGGATGGCTCTGCGGTGGCGCCGTACAGCACGCGCAAAAAAGGAAAACCCGAGGGCAAACGCGCGTTCGGAGTCTCCCTTCAAGCGCGACCGAGGCGGCGAGGCGCGCGGGTACTGGTCGCGACTGGGGCGGGGGCTGCTGATCTCCCTGCGGGTGGTCGCCACGGTGACGGTGTTGGTCGGGGGTTGTTCGGGGCTGTTCGTCTTGGCCCGCGAACTGGGGCCCCTCACGCGGGAGTGGTTTTTGGTGCGCTCAGTCTCGGTGAATGGCCTGCACCATGTGACCAGAAAAGAAGTGATCAGCCGGCTGGCGCTGAAACCCGATACCGCGCTGTACTCCATCAACCCCTCATGGTTGGCGGAACGGATCCGGACCCACCCTTGGATCAAAGATGCGACGGTGGCATTGAAGCCGTTACATGACATTCATATCGAGATCGTCGAGCGGGTGCCGGCGGTCGTGGTGCGCACGTTGACGGAGAATCTCTTGACGGATGCGGAGGGCTTTTTGCTGGCGCATCTGGGATCGACGGACGATCCGACATTGCCGATTCTATCCGGCGTCGATGGGAAGCGGCTGGTGCTAGGCAAATCTGAGGATCGCCGTGCCGTCCATGTGGGCGCGGCCTTGGCTCGCATGGTGGGGCAGACGACCGGGGGGCGTCCGGACATCAATGTGGGGAACCTCAATAACCTGGTCGTGGTGGTGCAGGGCGTGACGTTCCAATTCAGCGAGGCGTCCATGGATCAACAGTGGTCTCGGTTTCTGAAAATGCGGCCCGCGCTGCGGGATGTGGATTTTGACGGCGAGGGCGCCAGGGCGAATGAAATCGATCTTCGCTTTGCCGACCGCGTCATTGTTCGGGGAAGGGGGTGAGCCGAGTGTCTAAGCGGGATCATATCC
>JACQHN010000324.1 GCA_016199015.1 Nitrospira defluvii | reverse complement strand
GGCCGACGACGAACGCCACCGCCCCAGGCGCCAGCACCTGAGCCAGCAATTGAATCCGCTCGCTTACCGCATCCGGCTTATCGTAAAGACTGAATGGCACCCACTCGTAGACGAGATCGTACCTCTGATTGCTTCCCTCCGCACCCTCCTCCGGGCGAGGCCTCATGCGCACTTGGGACAACCACTCCAGTCGTTGTGCACGAGCCCACGTGTTCCACAACATTTGCGCCTGCCGTTGAGCAAAGGCCGGATGGTTGTAGAACACCGTACAGGCACGAGAACGGTCGCTGCCGATACAGGTCGTGATCGCGCCGTCGAAGCCGCTGATCAAGAGATGGCCGGCCCGTCCCACCTGTGCGGCCAACGGCCGGTCCTGCTCGATGAGATCCTGTAGATAGTCGGCCACGAAGGGTTGCGTCGGCAGTTCCCCAATTTCCCGATCATCGTCAGGATAGAGAAGCACGGCGCCAAATGCCTCCTCATGACTGACTGAGGGTGGAGCCCCTTCAAACACAGAGGTCCAATCAACGGCGGTCTGAGCTGCACCGATCGACTGCGGTTCGGTCACCTTCCCCCAATTGTGCCTCAACGGAATGACCTGCCTGGCTCCTCGATCCATCAACACAAGATGCGCCTGATCGACCGCCAGCCCACGTTGGCAAGGCGCCGTTCCTCGCTGATCGAACGGTTGATAGGACAACCCTGCCGGATCATCCCAGCAGGTGGCCTTTACCACTCGCTGTCCCTGGATCGTGACGCACAGCTTATGCGTCGCATCGAAATGGCGTCTCGGCGGATCAGGCGCCGGCAGCCAGGTCACCAGATGTGACCGGGGTGAATCCATAAAGACCGGAAACGGATCGCCGCCGCCCGAAACCTGTGGACGAAAGTAGCCGCTAAAGAGCCGATAGGCTGCTTCGGAGGGATAGGTAGGAATGCCTCGATAACGCAGGGGCCGCGGCGCTGGCTTCTCTCGATTCTGATCGTCATAGAGCCCGCGAATCAGTTCAAACATCGCCGAACCCGTGCCGGGCAACAGCGAGAGGAACAACTCGACGACCGGGAGGAAATCGATGTCCTCCCAATGCATGGCTCCCATACAGGCCATGAACTGCTTGTGATCGAAGGTTCCGTCCGGCAGCACGAAGATGGCGTCCTTGCGGTGCCGAATCGTGGCGGCACCCTTCGCATCAATGGTCATGTCCTGATCGTTGTAGAAGAAACGGACTTCCTCCAGCGGCACCTGCATCGCCTGCGCCGCCATGCCACGAAGATCGTCGGCACGTAGGCGTTCCCATCCAGGTTTTCGTGAAAGATCCAGCGTCATCCTGTTCACCAGGCCGCTGGGCGTCAGACCGACCCAGGCTCCCCAGTCGAGATGCACGCGGGCGCGCAGCAGTCGCAGCGTTCCACCAACCATCCCCCATTCACATTCATGCAGCGGATGCCCCTCCGGATCGGTCCCGAGCAGCCGGCGGCCATGGCTTCCATAGAGCACGATATGGCCGGTCGGTCGGCGCGTGGAAGAAGCCGGGGTAGCCAGCAGATGTGGCAGGGCTGCGAGGTTGGAGGGAAAGACGAGCGTACCTGAACGCCTAAGGATCTCCTCTATCACGGGGTCGGGCAACATCTACTCGCGGATCTGACCGCTCCCGAGCACCACGAATTTTGAGCAAGTCAATTCCTCAAGCCCCATGGGACCTCGAGCATGCAGTCGCGACGTGCTGATTCCGATTTCCGCCCCCAGGCCGAACTGGTAGCCGTCATTGAGCCGGGTCGAGGCATTCACGAGGACGGCGCCGGCATCGACTTCGCGCATAAACCGCATCGCGTGGGCATAATCCTTCGTCACAATCGCTTCCGTGTGCCGAGACCCGTAGGTCGCAATGTGGTCCAGGGCTTCATCGATGTGCTTCACCACTTTGATCGCCAAAATAAGGTCAAGGAACTCTTTCCCGAAATCTTCCTCGACGGCCGGCGTCACCTCGGGACACAGCTGACAGGTCTTGGCACAACCTCGAACCTCCACCTTGGCGGCCGTGAGTTGTTGCACCAGAAGGGGTAGCCAGGTCCGCGCGATACTTTGATGGACCAACAAGGTTTCCATCGCATTGCAGGTCGAGGGGCGTTGCACCTTCGCATTCACACAGATTCGCTCAGCGAGCTTGGGATCGGCATCCGCATCGACATAGGTATGGCAGACCCCCTTGTCATGCTTGAGCACCGGAATCGTCGCATGCTCAGCGATCGTCTTCATCAAGGATTCGCCCCCTCTGGGAATGATGAGGTCGATGAACTGATCTTGCTTGAGCAACAGCTGGACGATTTCTCGTTCCGGGCGATCGACAAAGGTGATCGCTCCCGCCGGCACGCCGGTCTTCTCGGCGGACTCGCACAGGACCTTGGCGATGGCCGTATTCGAATGAATCGCTTCCGACCCACCGCGCAGGATACAGACATTGCCCGATTTGAGGCACAGGGCCGCTGAGTCTGCGGTGACATTGGGGCGTGCTTCGTAAATGATGCCGATCACCCCGATGGGCACACGCATCCGACCGACCTGCATCCCGTTCGGTCTGGTCCACATTTTCGGCATGTCTCCGAGCGGGTCCGGCAACCGGGCGATGTCGCGTATCCCCGCCGCCATGTCTTGGATACGCTCCGTCGTCAGCCGCAACCGGTCGCCCATGGCCTGGCGTTCCGGCGTGGCGTCGAACTGTTCGAGATCTTTTTCATTCTCGGCCAGCAACTCTGTCGCATGCTCTTCAAGACTATCGGCCATGGCTTGCAATGCCTGGTTCTTCACGGCAGTCGGTAGAGTCGAGAGTCGTCCTGCTGCCCCCTTGGCTTTCCTGACCAAAGCCGCCAGATA
Source organism: Nitrospira defluvii (assembly GCA_016199015.1). Taxonomy (GTDB): domain Bacteria; phylum Nitrospirota; class Nitrospiria; order Nitrospirales; family Nitrospiraceae; genus Nitrospira_A; species Nitrospira_A defluvii_B. The sequence goes on along the minus strand of JACQHN010000324.1, from coordinate 3,466 downwards.
GTCTTCCGGGGACAGTATTTCAGCGGGAGCCTCCTGCTCCGTGGCCGGGGATTCGGTGAGATCTTGTTCCATGTGGTGAATTCCTGCTGCCTGGCGACGTATCGGGCTTGGAGCCCTGACGCATCGGCCGATTCAAGATGGTGAATGTGGGCGCGGCGATTTATAGCTTGACAGGATACTGTGGGATTTGGAGTCGGGTCAAGGGTTCCGAGCAGGGCCAGGCACTGTAGGAGCGCCCGGCATCGGAGCGCCGGGGACAGCGCCAGGGTTTCCCGGCTGCGCAGGGACGCCTCCAGGAGGCACACCCATCATCGGTGGCATCAACATCGAGAGCGAGGAAGGATTGGGATGCTGAAACATCCAGTCATGATAGGACTTCCGACCTTCGAAGTGACGGATGGCAAGGGGGAAATCTCGCTCTTTGATCGGCTTGACTTTGCTCTTACTGCGCACCCCCATAATGCCTCCGGTCGGCGCGCGCATATATTCCCAGTCTCCCCCGCCCATTGGGTCTTGATAGGCTTTCCGCAGATAGGGCTTGGGCGCCCGTGTCAGTTCCGCCAACGATTGCGGATAGACCTCGGTGCTCATGACTCGCCCAATCTTCATTGTGGCCGAATAAAGCGACAAGGCATTTTGGATCTCGATCCCCTTCGCCATGAGGTCCGCTTCTTTCTCACGCTGAACCATGACGGTCCATTGGCGAGCGGTTGCGGAAGCCGAAATGCCGATCAAGACGATGGAGAACATCAGGGCCAGATAGGTAACCCCCCGGGTATTCCCGATCTGAACAGGCCACCCCTTCACCATCCTAATTGGGCTGTCCCCCCGTTCCAGGGTCATCCGCGACTGGAATGACCTGCGTGATTTTTGAGGCGAGATCCTGCAGCGTGATCTCGGTCGGCGACATAGCCTTGACCAATACCTCACCGGCGATGGTGTCCCCGACTTGGAGCAAATGCATCTCCTCGTCCTTAACCACGACCGCCATGGTCTTTTTCTTCTGCGGACCGTCCCCTACCGCCATGAACCCCACATACCTGTACAGGTTGAGTTCGGTCGCAATCCGCAGCCGTTGTATCTCTTCAGCCGTCGGTCCCTTTTCTTCTTCAACTTGCGGCTCTGCAGAGTCAGGCGGCTCTGCAGAGTCAGGAGGCGGTGCAGATTTTACCGACCCTCGGGAACGGCCGCGACGAGGCGCTGGATCCGGAACAGAGACCGGCTCCGCAGGCGGTAACAGGCTGGCGAAAATGTTGCGCGGCGTGGAAAACGTCGCCTGGCGCTGCCCTTTTATGGCGGCAAGCCGTTCCAGGTGAACCTGTAATCCGCCACTCGCGGGAGTCGCGGCCGCGCGACCGCCCACCTTCGGCCCGCTGACGTGCGCCAAGGGCACCCGCTCTGGCTCGGTGGAATAGCCGAATTGCCATATGAGCAATCCGACCCAGAGCGCCGTGAGGCTCAACAGCAACAGGACTTGGTTCTTGCTGATTCGATTCATACGAATTACGGCGCCGGGTATTGGAGATGCTCGCCCCGCAGATAGGTCGATATCCGAATATTGAAGGTCAACTGCTGCTCCTGGACATTGCCCGAGCGAATCAAGTTCAAGTCCTCAATGAACAGCAACTCCTCAGCCGATTCCAGGTTGTAGAGAAACCGCCTGAGATCCTCATAATGACCGGTCACCGTCCCCTGCAGGACCGCCTTGGTCGCATCCGGCACCCCGGTCTTCTCCGTCTTATAGGAGAGCGCCGGCAATGTGACCCGGTCTCGCTTGGCCTCTTCCGTCACACCGAGGGCGAGCGGCGCAAAATCTCGAAACAACGGCAGGACCGCCCATACGCGCTGAAGATCGGCTTTGGCCTTCTTCGCCTCCTTGTGCCGGCTGAGTTGCTGCCGCGCCTTCACCCATTCAGCTTCCAGCCTGACCTGTTCCTGCTCTGCTGCCCCCAATACCAAGGCATGAATCCCATAACTCATCACAAACAACCCCGCGACGAAGGCCACCCACGGGAGGATCGGTGCATACGGTTGGCGCAAAACGTGTTGGAGGCGGTCCAGTCCAGGAAACATCATGGGTTGTGATTCCGATACCGTAAGGAAAGGTCGAACTCCACCAAACCATTCCCCATATCACGGTGTTGCCCCAGAACAGGCTCTTTGAATTGGGGGTGATCTTGAAAGGTCACGGTCAAGGTCGTCACATCTTCCAGCGCTCTGGCAGAACCAGTCAGCATGATCGTGGCATTGGCGGGGTCGAGCCGGATGCTGTTGACGGCGATCCGCTGCGGAATAGCCCGCTCCAACTCCGTCAGAAACTTGGTCCATGAAAAACTACGCTTCTCGATCAACTGATTGGCAAATTCGACCTCCTTGGGTAACACCAGGAGGGCCGCTTCCGACAGATCAATGCCTTCCTGCTGGGCGTCTTTCAACAGTTCACGGTCTCGATCCTGAACCTGGTTCAAAGCCGATTCCATAGATTGGACATCCTGCCAGACCAGCCAGGCTCGTGAGATATCCCACAGCATGGCCACCCCGATCACTCCCGCCAACAACATAATCACCAGACGGGCCGGGGCGAGGTACCAGCGATACCGGCTGCTCAGATTGATGGCAAACGCGCCGGTACGCGCGGACGGCTGGCCGACACGCGTCACCACATCACGGAGCGCCGACATCAGATTGCCCATCGACATGGCCTACACCACCCCTGCGATGGCCGGCAGAGCGGCACTCGTCTGCGGTCCCACAATGGTGCCGCCCCCATACTGTCGAATGCGTTCCCAATCCAACCCCTTCACCGGAACCCCCAACCCCTTTTCCAACTGCTGGTGTAAACCAGGTCCCATCGCTTCATCGGCAATCAGGACCGTCTGGCTGATGGCCAAATCCGGCGTCTGTTGCTGGCATGCATAAATAGAGTCTGCACACTCCTGGACGATACGATCGAGACCCGCCTGTTCCGAACCCGGGGCCCATGAACCTCCGGAACCGATCCCGCCTTGCAGTTTCGAGCGGAGAAACACCAGCGTGCCTTGGTGAAATATAAAGGCCGTCACCCCGCCGTCCGTCGCATTCACCCACAAAAAATCAGCCGTCAGTCGGCCTGTGCGCCAGGATCCCTGCGCCCACAAATTGAACAGGCGCAAGCTCGACACATCCACTTCCTGAGGGATCAATCCCGCCGCTTCACAGACGGATTCATACTGGGCCAGTACGGCTTCCTGCACCACGACGGCCAGCACCGTGCAGGGACCGTCCCCGGATCCACCCGGCTCGGACAACACGTGGGAGAAGACCTTGGCGCCGCTGAGTGACAGCAACTGCTCCTGCCCCAACCGCCAGCGCACCAACGCCTCACGTTCCTCGGAGCTCCACGGCAGATCCTGGAGGCGCAGCACTGCCAAGCGTACGGCGAGGTCGGGAAGAACCACGGTGGCAGCCCGCGGCACCCCGGCCGCGG
>JACQHN010000317.1 GCA_016199015.1 Nitrospira defluvii | reverse complement strand
CAACCCCTCTCCTTAACGTGAGCGGATCTTAACACCCACGCGGAGGAGCGCGCAAGCAAGTGCGCGCCTGACATTGATCATCGACCTGTATATACTGAGCGCTCTTCTGAATTCAGCAGTCATAACTCAGAACCAGTAATTCAGAACTCAGAATTCAGCATTCATAATTCATCACTGAGGAGCCCATGCCTCTCCATCCACATGCCGGTCAACCGGCACAGCCGGATCAGCTGGTCGATCTCGCGAAACTCGAACAGGCCTATCACTCAGCCACACCCGATCCGTCCGATCCTCAGCAGCGTGTGACCTTCGGTACCAGCGGCCATCGTGGTTCATCCCTCCGCCATTCCTTCAACGAGGCCCATATCCTCGCCATCACTCAGGCGATTTGTGAGTACCGGCATGCAGCCGGCACCACCGGTCCTCTTTACATCGGCAAGGACACCCACGCCCTCTCCGAACCGGCCCAACGCACAGCACTCGAAGTGTTGGCTGCGAACCACGTGCAAGTCCGCATGGATCGGGACAATGGGTATACCCCCACGCCGGTGATGTCTCACGCGATTCTTACCTTCAACCGGAGCCGGACATCCGGCCTCGCCGACGGCATCATCATCACTCCTTCGCATAACCCTCCGGAAGATGGCGGGATCAAATATAACCCGCCCCACGGTGGGCCGGCCGATACTGAGGTGACGAAAGCCATCGAGAATCGAGCCAACGAACTCCTGGCAGCCAAGTTACAGGGCGTCAAGCGAATGCCATACGAACAGGCGCTGAGGGCTTCCTCCACAGCCAGGCATGATTTCGTCGGAAACTATCTGGCGGACCTCGCCAACGTGGTCGATCTCGATCGCATCAAGGCGGCGAAGCTGCGCCTCGGCGTCGATCCCCTGGGAGGGGCCGCCGTGGCCTACTGGCGTCCCCTGGCCGAGCGTTATGGTTTGGACATACACATCGTCAACGAGGCGGTCGATCCGACCTTTGGTTTCATGACGCTGGATTGGGACGGCAAAATCCGCATGGACTGCTCCTCCCCTCACGCCATGGCCTCGTTGATTGGGTTGAAAGACCACTTCGATCTCGCCTTCGGCAACGACACCGACACCGATCGCCACGGCATCGTGACACCCGGCGCCGGCTTGATGAACCCCAATCACTACCTCGCTGCCTCGATTGCCTATCTTTTTACCCATCGCCCAGGCTGGAAGCCGACCGCCGGAGTCGGCAAGACCATCGTCAGCAGCAGCATGATCGACCGTGTGGCGAATGACCTCCACCGTCGTCTGGTTGAGGTGCCGGTCGGATTCAAATGGTTCGTGCCGGGGCTCAGTGATGGTTCATTGGGATTTGGCGGCGAAGAAAGTGCGGGCGCTGCGTTTCTCCGCCATGATGGGACCACCTGGGTGACCGACAAAGACGGCATTATCATGGATCTCCTCGCGGCGGAAATGTTGGCGGTCACCGGGAAAGATCCGGCACAGCTCTATGGAGAGTTGACTGCTCGGCTGGGTGAGCCGGTCTACGAACGGATCGATGCACCGGCCACGCGGGCGCAGAAAGCCGCCCTCCAGAAATTCTCCCCGCAGCAAGTGCAGAGCCGGGAGCTCGCCGGGGAACCGATTACCGCCATGTTGACTGAAGCTCCGGGGAATAAGGCCTCTATCGGAGGCCTCAAGGTCACCACAGCGAACGGCTGGTTTGCCGCGCGCCCGAGCGGAACCGAAGATGTCTATAAACTGTATGCGGAGAGCTTCAACGGCCCGGCTCACCTCCGACGTATTCAGGACGATGCGCAAGCCTTGATCAAGCAGGTCTTCTCCGGCGCCGGGGCCTGATTCTGCCGGCGCTTCGCCGCGTCCCACGATTCTGAGGACCAGGTATACTTAGCGAGTATGCCGACATTATCCCGCACGCTGAGTAGCCTCATTCTTGCCGCTGCGCTCACTGCCTGTGCCGCTCCCTCCTCGCAAGGCAACCGTTCGATCGTGACGCCCATCCCTGGTTGCTGCCACGCCACTCACGCGGATACTCGTCAACAAGCCATCGTTCGCACGGCGGCCAACCTGGTCGGCGCAAAAACGATTGAGAGCAACGGCCACCGCATTGCCTACGATTGCGCCGGAGTGACCCGTGCCATTTATCTCGCCCATGGTATCGACCTCTATGCAGGAGGCGCAGTGGAGGGCGCTGCCAACGGCGTGCGCCTCATCTACAACCATCTTCGCACGCATGGACGACTCCACCGCGGTCCGGTGGTGCAGGCCGGTGATCTGGTGTTCTTTGACAATACGTGGGACTACAATGGGGACGGTCGTATCAATGACCCCTTGACCCATGTGGGCATCGTCGAGGCAGTGGAGGCTGACGGCACGATTGTCTTTATCAGCCGCGTGGCCGGCGCAATCGAACGTTATCGCATGAACGTCGCGCAGCCCCATATTCATCGGACCGCCGACGGGCGCCTGCTCAATGACTATATGCGGCGTAAACACTGGAGGGACGGAGAACAGACGTCCTATCTCACGGGCGAGTTGTTTGCCGCCTTCGGCACGAGAGTGATAGAGTCATCCGCACAACCACCAGACAGACGGTAAACACCTTGTCCCCTGCAAAGCCGTCCACAACCCGCTGTCCTGAATGCCACCTGCCCACGACATGGCAGGATAATCCCTGGCGCCCATTTTGTTCTGAGCGTTGCCAAATCATCGACCTGGGTGCCTGGGCTAGCGAGCGCTATCGCGTGGCAGGACCGAGCCTGACGGTGGGTGGATCGGAATCGTCTTCGTCGGACAACGAGTAACAGATCGGTCTCACTGTTATTCGCAGCGACAGTTCGCCTTGTAGTCCATACACATCGGGCCGAAACTTCTCTCGCAATCGCAACTACATTTCGGGGTCTTATCGGCAGGGCACGTGATCTGGCAGGTCTGCTTGATCCCCATTCCGCAAGATACGATCTCACAGGAATTGGATCCTTCAGCGAACAGCAGCGGCAGTGACGGCATGACAGGAGCCTGGGTCTGCAGCAAGGCATCGTGTCGGACCGCCGGCGTCAAGATCTGCGGCGAAGACCCGTCCAGGCCAATTTCTTCCGCCGACGCCGGCGCGCTGAAACCAGCCAGCACGAGTATCAGCAGAAGGGCCCCGCTTCCGACCATCCGTTGTAATGAACATATCGTCATGCATCACCTTCCTTTCGAACGGGCTGTAGGATAGGAAGAATAGGCTGTGAAATCAATCCCCGATTGGGTTCCCCTGCGAAACCTTCGACCCGCACCCATCACGAGGCGGCTGATCAACCGAGACAATCAATCGCCGGATGTCGTCCCCTACCGAATGTGACCGGAGGCAATCCCCACCACTTCTCAATCACGGTCGCATACAGACTCCGATAGTCGGTCGTGTGTTTCAGATCGCCATCTTGTAGGTCCGTGAGTGACGGTGGCATTCCATACAGGCCGCCTTTCACCAGGCCACCCATGATGAGATGCGGCGCCGCCGTGCCGTGATCGGTTCCATGGCTGGCGTTCTCTTCCACTCGGCGACCAAACTCGGAATAGGTCATCACCAGCACATCGTTCCAGGCGCCTTGTTTCTGGAGCGCCATACGAAAAGCCATCAAGGCCTGGGCAAGTTCGTCCAGCAATCGATGATGCGCAGGCAGTTGCCCGGCATGGGTATCGAAGCTCCCCTGAGTCACTTTGATGACGGAAACAGGGACCTGTGCGGCAATCAACTTGGCTGCCACCTCAAGTTGTGCGCCGATCTCACTCGCTGGAAAGTCGACCTCCAATTGCGGCGCCTGTTGGATGCGGCCATGAGCTTCCCCCGAAATTT
>JACQHN010000322.1 GCA_016199015.1 Nitrospira defluvii | reverse complement strand
AGCATCTGCTGGGCCGCGTAGGCTGGATAGGCCATGTTCAGCACGACCGGAACGGAATACTTGGCAGCCAGGGTCTTAGGCACGAGATCGGCAAAGACCAGGAGGACAAAGGTCAGAATCCCGACTAACACCGCAAAGGCTTCACCGAGCACCCCTTCCAGGCCCTGTCCTCCGAACCGATTCAGCGCAATGATGGTCGCGAGGGACGCCGTGGCCGTATCGATCAGGCGATCGCCCACCAGGATGGTCAACAGCAGGCGTTGCGGATCGGTCCTCAGGTGGAGGGCCATCTCTGCCCGTTTACTCCCTTGGTCGGCCAAGGCGCGGAGTTTGGTGTCGTTGACGGAGTAGAAGCCGACTTCGACGACCGAAATCACCGCGGACAAAAGGATGAGAAGGATCAATACGACAATGTCCATAAGACCTATCGAGGGTAAAAGGACCGGACTAAGTTATTACAGGATACGGTGGATTCTTGGATCAGCTCGGAGCCCGTGGTCCGAACTGCAAGACTTGCCCTAAGGCGTGAGAAGATGACCGGATACGGTCCTCTCGGGTCACTGTCATCCATCGCGTATACAATTAGCACAGGCAGACAGACGCATCAAGGGTTACCATGATTCCATACTCGCTGACATTTAATCACGATATCAGCCTCTTCGGCTGTTTTCTATCGCGCGTCGCCCTCATGGATTCCCCGTAGTCAGTCCCGAGGTGTCATCACGGATGATAAACGGATCGGTGTCCAAGACTCTTCTCAAGTGTGCCGCGGCCTGTTCGGCCGCAGGTTCCGTCTGAAATTGACCGGCATAGACCCGATAGCGACGGCCCTCTGGTAGATCGATGGCCACCGCCTTTGAACCGGGATAGCCCACCTTCAGCCGTTCAACCAAGAGGTGCGCATTCGTAGGATCGGCAAAAGACCCCACTTGCACCCGCAACACCCCGACCTCTCCGGCCTTCCCCTGATAACGGATGACGCGCAGTTCGATGTCGTCGGTGCCCCGTCCGATCATGCCCATCGCTTGGGCACCCGCGAAGGATAAATCCAGAATTCTCCCGCGAGCGAACGGGCCTCGATCGTTGATGCGTACCGTCACTTGCCGGCCGGTGGTCAAGGATCGCACTTCAGCCACCGACCCGAGCGGCAACGTACGATGCGCCGCCGTCAGCTGGTGCATATCGTACACTTCACCGTTCGCCGTGCGATTCCCGTGGAAGCCCGGCCCATACCAGGAGGCGCTCCCTCGTTCGACAAATCCCAGCGGGTAACCAGGCGGATAAGACGGACGCACCGGACTCCAGCCGGAACAGCCGCTGAACCATGCGGTGAGAAAAAGAAGGAGGAGAAGAAGAAGACGTCTGGTTTCTGTCCTCTTCTCCCCCATGGTGAGGCGAATTAAAATTCGTCGAGTGATTGGGTGCGCAATACGCCGAGAGCCTTGGTGGTGTTCGACACGGTCAACACCACGATGGCGCGTTTGCCTTCCCGTGACGGGGTGCAATAGCCGCACTTCACATTGATGCGAGCCCTGGTCAGTGAATCGGCGACCTGTTTCAACGCACCAGGCTTGTTCTCCAGGCTCAGAATCAACGCCGTCTCTTCGCGAAACTTGATCTTGGATTTCCTCAACGCGATACGAGCGGCATCGACATCCGCCACGATCAGCCGTAGCTTTCCCGGACCGGTTACCTCTGGCGCAGAGAATGCCTTGATGTTGACCCCTGCGGCCCCAAGCACCGCCGCCACCTCGGCCAGCACCCCGGGCTTGCTTTGTCCACTCACTACAAATTGTGTCGTTGTCGGCATCGGCTCCTCTCCCTCTGCTGAATCAATCCATCAGCTTGTGTGACGTCCCCCTGTCCCCGTAGAGCCATTCTGCAATTGCCCCCGATAGTACTGTCGATGCGGAACAGTCGCTCCCTCCACCGGCATCCCAGCCCATCGGTCACGTGCGGGCAATCCTCCCACACTTGACCGGGCGGATCAACTCAAAGATCACGGTCAGAGAGCCGTATGTTCCACGATGGGGTGGCTCGTCTCCAAGCACTCCGGGAAATGCATACCGGACAGCCTCTCGCGCTCGGACATCTATGGGTGGTCGGCACTCTGTGGCCGGTAGAGATCCTCTGCTTTGATTACGTAGGGTACTCTGCGAGGAATCGTTGTGAAGCTGGATGAAACCCTGGTCGAGAGGCCAGGTGGATGCGCACAAGAAGGGTCGCCAAAACTACATTCCCAAGCACCCCTCAGTGGCAGAGAGACATTCTGTTATACAGCAGTGAATCGGCCGGCCGTCTCCACGGACGGACGGCGAAGCAATCGTGATCTGTCACGTCCTCTTCCCCCTACGCTTTCACCCAGCGGGCTTCCAATTTTTTCATGATCTGAGGCATGGTCGTATACTCCATCTCGTCGAGAGGCAGGCGGTGCGGCTCAAAGGGGCCATGCAATCGCAGGACATCCGCTATTCGATTGGCATCCCGGCGCGCTTCGTCATAGGATGGATCGTCGAACATATCGCGTGGTCCGATGAGTCGGCCGTCAGCCAGCTGAAAGCCCAAACAGGCCACGCGCGGTGGACCATCGAACCTGGTCGGCGTGGCTTGCTTGACCGACACCGGCATCAGCGGCCCATAATGCGAGCCGCGCATCCAGCCTTCGATGATCCAGGGATAGCGAAACGGTTCCAGCACTTCTCCCACCGCCGGAAAATTCTGCTGCGCTCGGACGATCATCACGGGATCATCTTTCCCCACATATTTTCCCGCAATGAGCGAGAGCCGTTCCGTCGATTATGCGGCAGCGATGGTCTCGTCCGCACGAGCAAAAACATATTTGATGCTATATTTTCCCGGCGATCCGATAAACATGAGCATGTCGTACAGATCTTCAGGACAGTCAAAGGTGATCTTCTTGTGTTCATAAATATCGTGCACCTCGAATCGAAAACCCTGGTGCAAGGTGGGAGCGATGACCAGGCCGGCGGTGTTAAACGGATCGGCGAACATCTTGTACAGAGGAAGATTCCAAGCCCCGGCTGAAGCCTTGTCCGCCATAAAGATCAGAATCGGATCAGACTTCCGTTCAACAAATTCCATCTCGGCCACGCCAGGCCCTTGGCCCCTGACATTTCCGCTGAAGGCATCGGCGAGTAAATCCTGTCCCGCTCCATACAGATGGAGCTCTTTGGCCACCTCAGTTCCGGCTTCGAAGGTGTCCCAGGCGAGACGATGGATCTGCTCGTGATCGACGCCGTGACGATGCGTCATAATGAGCTGCAGGTCATCACCGCAGGCCGATACGTGATAGTCGACGAGCAACCCACTTGTTTTAGCCGCGGCAAGTTTCTCGTTGGCATCCTCGATCAATGCAGGATGCATCGCCGAATGACCGACAAATCCGCCGATGTCTGCCTTGATCACACTCAACGTGATTTTCTTGGGTTCCTGCTCGCTCTTTTTGGTTGCCATGCTGCCACCTCATGTGGAGAAAACATTCATTGCCCTGCGCTCGCTCAATATCCTCCCCGAGCCGACTATAAGAACGACTCGAAGACTTACTTCCCAGCCGGCTTCGCTGAGAGGCTCCAGGTCGACATGTCCCTGCCCTCCCCACAAGCGGCCCTCTATGTCTCTGCATGAGCAAGGGCAATGCCTGTTCATGAATCCCAATTAAGCGAGAATCCCAACAATTACAGGTCTACGCTACCACCCTTCCACTCGCGCGCGTGGAGAGCTGCTACAAAGCCCGCTTCTTCCTGTAGCAGATAGCACCACCACAGTGACGTTGGCCCCGTTCCGAGACAGTCCTTAACCAGAGCAGATGACTTCTTCGGCGATTCCGATCACCTGACGATATAGCATGAACTCATTCGGCGTAAGGTGCCCGAGCGAGCTGTGGTTCGAAAGATGAGACGATCGTCCACGATGCAACTTGCAGGGCACTCTGCGAGGAATCGTTGTGGACCTGGATGAAACCCTGGTCGAGAGGCCAGGCGGATATGGTGTACCAGGCAGAATGAGCATCGGGCTACCTACCCGAAACGCTCCGAAATTACCGCCGAGATCGATGTGGTTCGGCAAGGCACACCCTGAATGTGCCGAGTGAATGAGACAGGAGTCGTGCTCCCGCTTTGTAGTGGGAGGGATGGCTGGATCACCTTCATCCCCGTCAGTACAGGGCCTTGAGTCCCGTCTTCACAAAATCAGGAAGGTTGATTTGCTTGTCGATCCGCGCGAAGAACGTCGCATCGTCGGCGACCGCCAGAGGGTCCAGCTCGAGCGGCACCACAATCTCGGAGAGCGGCGCGGTGGCTTGTGCCGATACTCGTGTCGGCCCCGTGAGCGCTTGCTCGCCTGGCAGCGGCAAGCGCGGCCTCAGATCCAGACCGGTATCTTCTAACTCGTCGAGTGCCAAGGTCCACTCTTGCTGCCTCGGCATGCCTTGCACCAGGCTACGTAGAAACTCACGCGGGGCAGTTTCGGGTTGTTCTCGCTCCCGAGCCAATTCCGGCAAGTGACGCAATGCCTCCTTCAGTGTCGTTGTGGCCGCTTTCAGCGTGATTGTTCCCACCGTCGGATTCGCGCTCTCCTGCTGCAGGAAGACCGTCCGCACGAGACCACCCACCCTAATATCCTCTCCTGCTGCTCCCAGTCGTTGCATGAGACTCGGCAGTCCATACCGCGCGATTCCATTGATCGTCACCAGTCGAATGGATGTTTCTTTGGCGGTCAAGAGTAACTCATAGGGGTCACCGGTGGTTCCGGAGACGACGAGCAGATCCGCTCGTTTCCCTGGCTCAAGGGATCCGAGGGCCGCATCCCACTGGAGAATCGCCGCCGCCTGCCTGGTTGCCATCGAGATGATGTCGCGATCACTGAACACACCTCCTTCCGCCTGACTGACCAACCTGGCGACTTTGAGTTCCCCCAGGAGATTCTTACTGCCCGATGGTGACCAGTCCGAGCCGATCCCAATCCGGACACCAGCCTCCTTCGCGGATTTGATTCCGGCCGTCTCTCCGTACAGGAGCAAATTGCTCAGCGGAGACCAAATCATCGCCCCTTGTTTCTCCCCGTAGATCTTGAAGTCGTCTCCGGTCAGACCTGCGCAATGGATTCCGGCCATTTGCTTCCCGATCGCCCATTCCTGATCCGAGATCTGGAGCGCGAGGAAATGCTTGCGAGCGGTTTCGTCCACGCCTTCGCTTAGGTGCAGGAGAAAGCAGGTGGCTTTCTTGAGGCGTTCCAGGAATCGGCTTGCGTCGCGGGCGTCGATGTCAGCCACCCGGGTCTCTGCCTCCGGTAACGCCTCTTCATCGGTTTGCTCCACATTGCGCACCATCCCCTGATAGAAGCGCCGGATGCCGGCGTTGCTGAACAGCTGAATTCCTTGACTCGTCGTCACTCCACCGAGCAGGCTCTTGCATTCGACGTATCGAATCAAGGCTGGGACCAGCTCAGGAGTTTTCCCGATGATCTGCATCGGGCCGCTGATGAGTGTGCGGTAGGCGGGAATCCCCGACCACTGGTCGCGGTTCTTGAACCGCTTGGGCACATCCCAGAGGCGCAGGGCGTTGTACGCGAGATGGTTGTGGAGTTCGATCAGACCGGGGAAGATCGTGCCGCGGCTATTGACGATGGGAACGGACTCGAAACCCACAGGGCGGGCCGTTCCCGCCTCCGTGACGGCCAGGATGGTGCCTCGCTCGACATAGACGACGCCCTCTGGAATGACCGTGAAGGCGTCATCCATGATGACCAAGCGGCCATGCAGGGCGAGTTTCGGACCTGTGCCTGGATCAATGGGGGTGGAACCGGCTCGTCCAGGAGCGGGGGTCGTCATGCCTCCTGCACCATCCCTTTCGGGACCGTCAACGTAATGTTTCGGCGTTTCGCGATGGCATCAGCCCCCACACGACGGGCCCAGTTATCTTGTGCCCGCATCCACGATGGGAGCCCCGGCGGAAAGTCAGCGTCAGGGATGGGAACCTTATCCCTCGGCTGCCAGGTGTCCGCGTAGAGTGTCAGCGGACGTGCGGTATCCGGTTGGGTGAGCGCCGGATGAAGGACTGTGAGCGCGTCATTCCATTTCTTCAACATGGTTTTGGTAGCCGCGCGCAGTTTTTCCTTATCACCCTTGGAGGAACTTTCCGGCTGAGTCGGATGAGTAATCGGAGCATACGT
>JACQHN010000359.1 GCA_016199015.1 Nitrospira defluvii | reverse complement strand
GCAGGCCACCTTCCCGCTGGTTCCCACCGGCATGCCGCCCGGTCCCGATATTTTCCTCGCGGCCACATGGGCCTCATGGGTGAGCAGCTCGATATACAGAGTGAGGTCGGGTTGTTTCAGTTTGACGGTTTTCCCCGTGACTGCGTACAGGTGCCCCCCGATTTCGCGTTCGACGTCCATAGAGGTCAGCGGGAAACGTTTGTCGGCACGTTTCGCCGTTACCCGAAATGAGTGAAAGACTTCTTTGGCGAGCAGCCGTTCAGCCACTTGCTTGAGCACGGACAGGTCGGGGTTGTTCAGGTCCAGCGGCACGGATTCGGTCAGGAGGAAGTTCGCGACGCCGCAGGTCCGGCGTAAGCGCTCCGCGACGCAATCCGGCGAGACTTGATCGGGGATCGTAATCCGGATGCGCCCCTGCAAGGATTCGATCCGCCGGATCCGCAAGTCTTTCAGGGCCAGCCGGAGGTTACGGACAAGCCGTTGTTCGAAGAAATCGCGGTTGCGGCCTTTGAGGGCAAGTTCGTGGTAATGGACGATCGCGCAGTGCATGGTCTCGGTCGCTGAAAAATTCCTCCCCGCGGCGTTCTCAGTCGCTTGTCCTTCCTCACGTACCACAAGGGTACGCTCCGTCGGCCAAGCTCCCTGCGGCCTTGCCGGAGGAACTTTTGAGCGACCTCCTTCCCTTGGGTTAATGCTGATGTTCGTTTTCCAGAAATCGCTCGGCGTCGATGGCTGCCATGCAGCCGGAACCGGCGGCTGTCACTGCTTGTCGGTACTTCTTGTCTTGTACGTCGCCGGCGGCAAAGACACCTGCAACGCTGGTTGCGGTGCCTTGGGAGGTGCGTACATATCCCTCTTCATCCAAGTCGAGTTGGCTGGTGAAGAGATCCGTATTGGGGCGGTGGCCGATGGCGACAAAGATGCCGTCACAGGGCAGGTCCGTCGAAGCCCCGGTCACGATATTCTTGAGCCGGACCGCGGTGACCACGTCTTGCCCGAGGATATTTTCGACGACTGAATTCCACGCGAAGGAGATCTTTTCGTTCTTCATGGCGCGGTCCTGCATGATTTTGGAGGCCCGCAGCTTGTCCCGCCGGTGGACCACGGTGACCATGCGGGCGAATTTCGTCAAGAAAATGGCTTCTTCTATTGCGCTGTCGCCGCCGCCGACCACCACCAGATCCTTGCCGCGGAAATAATACCCGTCGCAGGTCGCGCAGGTCGAAACCCCGTGGCCGGTGAGCCGTGCTTCCTCCGGTAGTCCGAGGCGAATGGGCGAGGCGCCGGTGGCGATGATCAGGGCGGCCGTCTCAACCAGTTGTTCCCCGTCGATGGTCAGGCGAAATGGCCGCTCCTTGAGATTCACCGCCGAGACATCGCCGGTCAAGAATTCCGTGCCGAATCGTTCCGCCTGGGATCGCATTTCCTTCATCAATTCAGGGCCCATGATGCCTTTGGAAAAGCCCGGATAGTTTTCGACCTCGGTCGTGGTCGTCAACTGTCCTCCGGACTGCCAGCCTTCAATGAGCAATGGGGACAGGTTTGCCCGTGCGGCGTAAAGAGCGGCGGTGAGCCCGGCAGGGCCGGATCCGATGATGACAACGTTGTGCATGAGCGGATGCTAACACATGGGAGTGGCGAGGGAAAAGCGGCAGCCTACGCAAGGGCGCGCAATTCGCGGTAGAGTCGTCTCACTTGGGCCAGCAATCGGGGGCGAGAGGCTGTGCCGTCAAGGACATAGTCGGCAGCTGCGGCTTTCTGTTTAATGGGCATTTGACTGCGGATGCGTAAGATGGCGTCTGCGCGCGTGAACCCGTTACGTTTTTTGAGGCGGGTGATCTGGGTGTCGCGGTCGGCGGTCACGACGATGACCTTCTCCACTCGTGTGTCGATCCCGGCTTCGAACAAGAGTGGGACGTCGTAGATGACGACGGTCTTAGGATCGTTATGAGTGGCTTGTCTTGTCAGTCTGGCTTGTTCGCGTGCGACGCGGGGGTGAATAATTCGCTCAAGGCGGCGCAACTTGGATGGGTTGCGAAAGACGATGGCGCCCAGCGCGTGGCGATTGAGCGTGCGATCAGGGTTCAGGACGGTCTTGCCGAACGCCGTGACAATGGCACGCCAGGCCGGTGTGCCAGGTTCCACGACCCTATGGGCGAGCAGATCTGCATCGATGGTACAGGCGCCGCATCGCTCGAACATCTTGGCGACCGTGCTTTTGCCGGTCGCGACTCCGCCGGTGAGGCCCACGAGAATCATAGGGCGGGAAGATACCATGGGGGGCCTGTCCCGGCAACGGTGGCCGATTGACTTCTCGCCATGCCCGGCGGTATGACCATTCTTACCATGATGTGGATGTCGAGGATCGTCATCTTGTGTCTATCGTTGGGGGCTGCGAGCCATTCGCCCGTATGGGCCGATGAGGTGGCGCGG
Source organism: Nitrospira defluvii (assembly GCA_016199015.1). GTDB lineage: Bacteria > Nitrospirota > Nitrospiria > Nitrospirales > Nitrospiraceae > Nitrospira_A > Nitrospira_A defluvii_B. The sequence continues at coordinate 2,028 of JACQHN010000359.1, read as the reverse complement.
GTCGAGCCGCAGCAGATCGTCGTCGCACTGGACGGATCCGGTCAGTACCGCTCCATCCAGGAAGCGGTGGATGCTGCGAAGAAGGGTGACACCATTTTTATCAAGCCCGGCGCCTATGCCGAGGACGTGACCATCCACAGCAAAGAGAAGATTCGCTTAATCGGCGCTGGGATGGATCAGGTCACGCTCCTGGGACGTGAACGGGTCGGGGTGTTCCATGTCGGCAAGTGGCCCTATGGCGCGACGGATATTGAGATTTCTGGCTTTACGATCAACGAACATGGCGGCCATGCCATGGGGATGTTCAATGGCCACGGCATCCTGCTGCATCATGTGCGCGTGAAGGGCATGCTGTTTACCCAGCAGGTGGAGGATGTTCGCATCGAGAATTGCATCATCGGCGGCAGTGAAACCACCGGCGTGCAATTTGCGAATTCTCAGGCGGTCCTGCGAGACAATTTCATCCATGATAACGATCATGGGGTCAGTGTGGCGGGCAAGTCCAGTGTGCGGCTTGAACGAAATATCGTGACGAGGAGTCTGTTCGAGGCGGTGATCGTCAATGATCAGTCGCGCGCGGTGTTAATCGGCAATACACTCGTGAAAAACGGCGGCGGTGCGGCCTTTCTTGGGACCTCACAGAATGAAGCCTCCGGCAACATTGTGAGTCTCAACACCTACGGGTTCGTCGTGGGCCCTTCCAGCCGGGTGGCGTTCTCCTACAATGCGATGCAGAACTCCGAATCCAACTATCTCCGGCCTGGTCCCCCCCGCCAACCGGCTCCCGAGCTGAAGCCCGATTCGGATTTGACGGTAGATCCACGGTTCGTTGACACCGCGCGAGACGATTTCCGGCTCCGTGCCGATACGGCGCTGGTCAAAATCGGTGAATTTTCCTATCTCGGCGCCCTGCCTCCGCTTGCAGCGTCACACTAGACTCGACAGACTCGACGCTAAAGCAACAACAAATTAGGAGGTTAGCCGGCTCATCCAGCCGCAGCACTTCGTATGCTATGCTTCATGGTGCGTAGTGCATGGATGCTCTTCCGGTGTGGCTCAAGAATTGCTGTGCCACGACCGACAAGGGATTGGAGGTACCAGATGGCGAGTTTTCGATTCGATCTTGAAAGACGCAATACCGACGGGATCCCCAACTTGGCGGAGGTGGAATCCGGCAAGCTTTTGGGGGCGATTTTGCCGATGTCAGAGCAGGCGCAACTCCAGTTGCGGGACAGCATTGAGGTGATCGACTACCTCATGAATCAAGAAGCTGTCGTCTGGAGTTAGAGCGTTCTCTTCTCTGCTAAGAATCCCTTCCCGTTCTTCCTCGTTCCATTACTCATCGGTATCCGATCCTTTCCCAATCTCCAAGCTCCAATCTTGTTTTACCGGCCCTTGTAAGGATCGGGCTGCCCCATCGACTTCTGTCGTAAGACGGTCACTGTTCTCTTTTGCCCTGACGTGACGGTCTCAGAGGGGCAGGGGAACGTCCTCTCGAATCTCAGTTGAATCTTTTAGGGGCTGGGCGCATGCTGGCGGCTGTTTGAGCTACGTGTTTTCTCACGGGACAAGGGAGTCTGTGTAATGTCGACACCATCTGAAGGGAAGCCGCTGCCTTCGCAGTCGGCAGAGCAGCGGCGCCTCGAGGAGGATGATATGCGCCGGCAACATTGGAAACGCTGGGGGCCTTACGTCAGTGAGCGGGCCTGGGGGACGGTCCGGGAAGATTACAGCCCCTATGGAACGGCCTGGGAAGCGGTTCCGCACGACCATGCCCGTTCAAAAGCCTATCGTTGGAATGAAGATGGTTTGGCCGGAGTTTGCGATCGGCATCAGTTGATATGTCTGGCCCTGGCCCTCTGGAATGGACGAGACCCCATTCTCAAAGAACGGATGTTCGGCCTGACGGGAAATGAAGGGAATCACGGGGAAGACCCCAAAGAATACTACTTCTATCTCGACTCGACGCCGACCCATTCCTACATGAAGTTTCTCTACAAATATCCGCAGGCGGCGTTTCCCTATGCG
>JACQHN010000315.1 GCA_016199015.1 Nitrospira defluvii | reverse complement strand
GCGCATTACATGATGGGCGGTGTGTGGACGGATGTGAAGGGCGCGACGACGCTGCCCGGCCTGTTTGCTGCCGGAGAGGTTGCCTGCAGCGGAGTTCATGGCGCGAATCGCTTGGCCAGCAACTCCTTGCTGGAAGGGCTGGTCTTTGGCATGCGTGCGGCTCAGGCCGCAGTGGCCCATGCGGGACGATTCGCCGGTCCGGTCGACATGCCCGCCGTCGAAGATCTCGAACAGGGGCGGCCGGCGAATTTCGACGATCCGGAGAAGCTCAGGAGTTCACTTCGCCGCCTGATGTGGGGGAAGGTGGGGCTGGTGCGTTCAGGGGATTCGTTGATCAGTGCCTCCGCACAACTCGCGCGCTGGATGCGCCTGCTGACGAAGCCGTTTGCCTCGCGGGCGGCCCTTGAGGTGAAAAATATGGTGCAAGTCGCACGCTGCATCACGGATGCGGCCCTATGGAGGGAGAACAGCGTCGGGGCCCACTATCGGTCAGATTTTGCCGAGGCCAATCGGTCAGGATGGCGACAGCACAGCCAGTTGTTGTTGTCCGATCAGGCTAGCGGGAGGCAACCGAAGGAGCGAGACCTCGTGCTTGCGCCCCAAGCGCCTGTGAGCGGTACGACCGGGAGGAGGAAAGCCGGTCGTTCATAAGGAAGGTTCGATAGTACCGAAGGACTTTTTTGACATATTGCCTGGTTTCCGCGATCGGAGGAAGCCCCTGATAGCGCTCCACGGCATGTTCTCCCGCATTGTAGGCGGCCAAGGCCAGAGGCAAATTTCCGTCAAAGCGGTCGAGCAGTTGCCGCAAATACTTCGTCCCCCCGCCGATATTCTCATCCGGATTGTACGAATCCCGCACCTCTAAGCGCACAGCGGTCTGCGGCATCAGCTGCATCAACCCGATGGCTCCGGCGCGTGAGACCGCCAACGGGTCAAAGTCGGATTCTGTTTTGATCACGGCACGGATCAGGGCTGGGTGGAGACGATGGGCTCGGGAATGTCGCGCAATGACCGGTTCCAATTCACCGTCGGAGATGACGCTGCGCGAACGAGGGAGTTCTGAAACGACACGTCGATATCGCGGATCATTTGGGACATTGGTGAGAGAGATGGTGCCGTTGGCATCAATGTACTGATAGACGTCCGCCCGGGCTGGCAGTGCGGTCAGGAGCAGGGTCGCGGTGACCCACAGGACCTGAGTTGTTCGGCTGAAATGGGTCATCTGGCTTGGGAGTCCGGTGAGTGCTTGGTTTCCAGTTCCGCTGGTATAACCGTAGCATCGGACCCCCTACCTGTCAAAACCCCGTGCCTCTGCTCGCAACTGGTATTGGCGATGTAACTGACTAATAAGACTGATGTTAATGGTCGATGGTGCTACAAAGCAGACTCGAGAAATCGCGTGCGGCTCGCAGCAAAGAGCGCTTGAAGTCGGCGAGTCAGGGGGCCTGGCAGGCCATTGCCGATGGAAACGGCCTCGACCCGGGTGACCGGCATGATTTCCATCGTGGTATTGGTCAAAAAACATTCATCAGCCTGGCGAAGGACCGCGAGCGGATAGTGGCCCTCTTCGACGGGCATTCCCTCCTCTTGTGCCAGGGTCATGACGATGGTCCGTGTGATGCCGTCCAAAATGCCGCAGTCCAGTGCCGGGGTGTGTAGCGTCCGGCCTGACACGAAAAAGAGATTGCTGATCGTGCATTCGGTCACATCGTCTTTCCAATTCAGAAGGAGACTGTCGAAGGTGCCGGCCGCGATCGACTCGCGTTTTGCGAGAATGTTGTTGAGAAAATTTGTGGCTTTGATCTGAGGAGACAGCGCTTCGGGCAGATTCCGTCTGGTCTTGGCCACGGTCAGAGCGACTCCGTCGCGCGAGAGGGCCGGCGGAAGTGGCTGGAGCGCCTTCGTCATGATGACTACCGTGGGGCGGGGGCAGAGACTGGGGTCCAACCCGATCTCCCCTTCACCGCGCGACACGGTGATGCGGAGATAGGCATCTAGACGATCGTTGCCGACCTCATTGCGGCGCATGGCCGCATGGAGCAGGTCCGGCCATTGCGAGAGCGGAATGGGGATCTGCAGCCCGATGGCTTCGGCAGAGCGCCGGAGGCGGGCCAGGTGTTGGTCGCGCATAAAGATGCGCGGTCCGTAGGAACGAATGGTTTCGTAGACTCCATCACCGTACAAGAATCCGTGGTCGAACACCGAGACGACGGCTTCTTCTTTGCGCACGAAACGATCGTTCAGAAACACCCACATCAGCGGCCAGCCTCCAATATTTTGAAAAATGCACCCGCTTTGGCGAGCGTTTCGTCATACTCACGGTCGGGATCTGAGTCGGCCACAATGCCGGCGCCGACTTGCAGGTACCCGCCGTTCTTGGTCAGGACAAGGGTCCGAATCAAAATGTTCAAATCCAGGTCGCCGCTCCAACTGAAGTATCCCAACCCTCCTGTGTAGAGTCCGCGTCGTACCGGCTCCAGCTCCTCGATGATCTCCATGCAGCGGAGTTTTGGTACGCCGGTGATGGTGCCGCCGGGAAATACGGCCTTCACGAGGTCAAGCGGCGACGTGCCTGGTTGTAGGGTGCCGGTCACGTCGGACACCAGGTGGCTGACGTGAGAATATTGTTCGACGGTCATGAACTCATCGACCCGAACCGAGCCGTACCGGCAGACCTTCCCAAGGTCATTGCGTTCGAGATCCACTAGCATCACATGTTCGGCGCGTTCTTTGGGGCTCGCGATGAGCTCGGCGCACAGCTGTTGGTCCTGTTCCTGACCGACACCTCGCGGCCTGGTGCCGGCAATAGGCCTGATGCTGGCCTCTGAGCCGGTCAGTTGCACGAGCCGTTCGGGGGAGCAGCTGACGAGGCTGATGTCATTGAATCGTACGAGTCCAGCGAACGGAGAGGGATTCAGGCGGCGAAGGCGGCGATAGAGCTTAGCTGCGTACCCGTCGGATCCAGGATTCGAAGCCGCGTTCCGCAGATCGAGGGTAAAGCGGTGAGAAAGGTTCGCCTGATAGATGTCGCCGGCTGCGATGTACTCTTGGCATCGCCGGACGCGAGCCTTATAGGCCTCACGTGATTGGCTAGGGACAAAGGTCGCATGCTCAGGCCAGGGTGACGAGGCGCGGGGAACGACCGGACTTGTCAAGCGCGCCTCCAATTCGGCCAACCGGTCGCAGCCTTCGCGATAGAGTTTGTCCCGAGGCTCCGCCTGGAATCGTGATAAGGGCGGGCAGTACATCAGGTACAGGAGGCGAGTCTGATGATCCAAGGCGGCCACGAGATCCAGAAAGACCATGTGCAGGTCTGGAAGGTGGAGATCGTCGGCGGCCAGAGTGGGGAGTGATTCGAAGGTGCGGACGAGATCGTACCCCAGGTATCCGACGGCGCCTCCAAAAAACGGCGGCAGGCCGTCAGGTTTTGCGATGGTCGAATCGGCCAGTGCCCGTTGGAGGGCCTGAAAGGCGGAACCGTTGTAGGTTCGGACTTGGTCGGCAGTCTCGATCTGGTACGCTAGCGCGCGGCCCGACAGCGTGAGATACGGATCGCTTCCGAAAAATGAATAACGCGCGGTTGCGCTGGTGCCGTTGCCGCTTTCCAAGAGAAAGGAAGGACGGTCCGGCCTCGCCAGTCGCCGATAGAGATCGAACGCGTCGGCGTTCGGTTGTGGTCGCACCACCACCAACGGTTGCGGTGGTCCGCTGAGAAATGCCCTATCAGAGGAAGACGTCATGACCCTATGCTTCACGGGGGTGTGGCACCCGAGAAAAAGACTATACCGCATCGAGCGGCTGGGTCATAGCGGGCCAACTTCTTGACAAGGCCCCAGCGAATTTGCTTGAATGGCGCGCCCGCCGATGGGTGCACTCTCTCACATTGTGCTGAAGAGTGCCGCGCATGAGTATGTGATGCCCCCCTCTCAGGATCCGTTATATGCGGGGCTCGGACAGGCTGTCCGGATTGGGACGGAACTGCTTGCTGCGTTGATCGTCGGAGGAGGCCTGGGCTGGGTCGTCGACACCTATCTGCTCGATTCCACTCCATGGGGAATGGTGATGGGGTTGGGGTTGGGGGCTGCAGCCGGTGTTCGGAGTGCCTATCGATCGGCGCAGCGATGGCAGAGTTAACCAGAATCGACTGAGCGAAAAAGGATCATCGTGGAAGAAAGTCCCCTACATGCCTTTGAATTGCACGAGCTGATTCCGCTGGTTCCGTCCGGGATCGATATTTCCATCAACAAAGCCGTTATCCTCATGTGGGTGGTGGTGGGCTTGGTGGCCTTTCTGATGATCTCCGCCGCAGCGGCTCGCAAATTGGTCCCCGGCAAGTTGCAGAACATGGCCGAACTCATCGTCGAGTTCATTCGTGGGATTATTTTGGATACGATGGGCGAGCCGGGCATGAAATATTTCCCGCTGATCGCCACCTTGTTTCTCTTTATTCTCTTTGCCAACCTCATTGGGTTGATCCCCGGGTCGTATACCGTCACCAGCCAAATCATTGTAACAGCGGTGTTTGCCGTGGGAATGTACGGGCTGAGTCTGGTGCTCGGGTTTTCCCTGCACGGGGTGAAGTTTCTCGGCATCCTCGTGCCGCCTGGAACCCCGGGCTGGCTCTTGCCGTTGATGATCCCGATCGAATTGATCAGCCAGCTGGCACGGCCCATCTCGCTGGCCGTGCGTTTGTTTGCGAACATGACCGCGGGCCACGTCATCCTAGGCGTGTTGTTCGGGTTGGCAATCAGCGGCGGGTTACTGATCGGATGGCTGCCGTTCGCCTTTACGATTGCGATGAATGGACTCGAGGTCGGCATTGCGTTTATTCAAGCCTATATTTTTACCGTGCTGAGCTGTGTGTATCTAGGGGACGCGGTTACCCTGCACGGTCATAGCGAGCACGCACACTAAGTCGCGTTGTCTACATAAGGGAGGAAGGACAAACAATGGATGCAGCAGCAGCAGCGTTGGTGGGCATGGGATTGGCGGCGGCGGGATTCGCCGGAGCCGGTGTGGGAATCGGGTACATCTTCGGGAAAATGATCGAGGCCGTGGCTCGGCAGCCGGAAGCGGAAGGCCGCGTCGGCAAGTACATGTGGATCGGATTCGCGCTGGTCGAGGCGATCGCTCTGTACGGGCTGGTCATTGC
>JACQHN010000309.1 GCA_016199015.1 Nitrospira defluvii | reverse complement strand
GAGAGGATCGGACGACGGAGCAGGTATTCATGAATAGTCCGGGCTATGAAAGGACTCGTGCATGCGCATCACTGAACGCCGTATCGGCCATTCCATCATCCTCGATGTGGTGGGAGAACTCACCTATGCCAATCGCAGCGCCTTCAAGGGAGCGATAGAGCGGAGCAGGCAGGCCGGCTGTCGCCATCTGATCTTGAACATGGAGGGCGTTCGGTTTCTCGACAGTTCCGCCCTGGGCATGTTGGCGCTGTTGTCCCAAAGCCTGAAGGCCACGCAGGGGGTCGTGAGTCTGTTGAATCCCCAAAGCTATGTCAGGGAGATCATCAGTCTGGCAAACCTCCACCACATGTTGCCGGTCTACAATACGGAACAGGATGCGCTCGCAGGAGCGAGTCTTCCGGCGGCCGGGTGACCGCGATATCAGGAGCATGAGACGTGGCGTATCCCGCGCAACAGAGAGTCGAGCCTGCCGCCGCCGTCGAGACAGCGAAGCCCGCGCCCGTCATTCTCCTCGTCGACGATGACGCTATTACCCGTACCAGCATGGCCGCGCGCCTGAAACGGTTGGGCTATCGTGTCATTGAAGCCGGCGATGGAGACGCCGGGTTGGCAGCCACCCGCACACACCGTCCTGACCTTATCATTCTCGATTGGATGATGCCGGGGCTGGACGGCCCGAGCGTCTGTGAAGCCATCCGGGCGGATGCCGAGCTCAAGTCCAGCCAAGTCGTCTTGATGACCGCGCACGACCGGCCCGATCAAATCGCCGAAGGGCTGTCGCGCGGAGCTGATGATTTCCTGAGCAAAGCGGCGAGCAAACAAGAGGTCCTGGCGCGGGTGCAAGCCAGCCTCCGGTCCAGCGCGCTCGTCCGCGAGATTGAACGCACACGCGACGATCTCGATGTCTCCCACCGGTTGCTGTCCGCGAAGCAGCAAGAACTCGAGGGCGAGCTCCAGTCCGCGGCTGACTTCGTCACGTCACAACTTCCTCCGCCTGGCATGCCGGCGCCGGGACTCGCCATGCAGTGGGCCTATCAGCCGTCGCTAGCCCTGGGCGGCGATTTGTTCCAGGTCAGTCAATGGGGTACGGATACCTTGGGTCTGTATATTCTCGACGCTTCAGGTCACGGTGTCGCCGCTGCGCTGCGCGCCATTGCGTTGATGAGCTTTCTCCGCGAAGACAATCTGGCGAAGGCCGTCGGCAGTTACGATCCGGGAGCCATCATCAATGAGGCCAACCGTCGCTTTCCATTGACGCAGGACGGCGAATATTTCACCCTCTGGGTCGGACGACTGCACCTGCCGTCACGAACCCTCTTCTATGCGGCGGCCGGTCACGGCGGAGCATTCCTGCATTCGACCACCGGGACCTCTCAATGGTTGTCGTCCGCCAGCCTTCCCCTCGGATTTGACACTGAGACGACATTCGAAACCGCCTGCACCCAGTTACGTGTGCACGATCGGTTCTATTTGTTGAGTGATGGCATCTACGAAGTTCCGTCGCCGACCGGAGAACTGTGGGGTCGGTCCCGCCTCCAGGACACCCTGGAAGCCAAATGCCGCCTCAGCTTGGAACAGTGCATCGGCGAGACGATGACGACGGCACAGCAATGGCTAGGCGGTAATATCTTTCCCGACGATGTCGCGCTCGTCGGATTGGAAGTGCTCGAGGATTCAGTCCCGTTGAGGAAGAAGCCTTGATGGAATCCCAACCAGTCATGGACCTGTCGGCAGCGTTGGATCGTTTCGATGGCGATCGCGAACTGTTTCTGACACTCGCCGGCATGTTCGTCGAGCGAGCAGCGGAGACGCTCGCCACCATCCACGCAGCCCTTGCCACGCAAGATCTTCCGCTCCTGGCCAAGGAGGCGCATAAACTGAAAGGCTCTGCCTTGGAGTTTTGTGCCCATCCGGCGGTGACCGCGGCCGCGCAGCTTGAGGCATCAGCCCGACAGGCCGCCGCCCAGGATGTGGCAGCGCTCGGTGAACGGGTGCACGCGGAAACACAGCGATTGACCACCGAGTTGAAAGGGATCATTGAAAAAGGATTTCCGTCATGATGCAGCCAGGCTCGTCGAAAACCCTGTTGGTCGTCGATTCCTGTCCTGAGACCCAGGCCCTGACGCTTGAACAAGCCAAGGCGCGTGGTCTCTCGGTCATCACAGCGCCCGACCCTCATGGGGCCATGGCCATGTTGAACATGACCGTGCCTGATGTCGTGCTGAGTGATCTCTGTTTGCCTGAGCGAACCGGGCTCGCCATGATCCATGAGATTCGCAGGCGCTGTTCGCAGACCGTCCTGATCGCGATGGCGGAGCAGGGGAATGACGCGACGATGCTGGAAGCGCTTCGGGCCGGTGCGATCGACTTTCTCCACAAGCCGATCATGGGCGCGCAACTCGGAACGGCCTTGGACCGGGCGCTCCAGGCGATTCCACAGACCTTCAAGGATGTGCCTGGCATCGAGCACGTGGAATATCGCCTGGTGATCGGCACCGACCCTGCGCACGTCGAGGCCTGTGTCTCCTGGCTGATCGAGAAGACGGCCATGAGGCTTCCCGAAATTCAACGCCTGCATCTGCGCGCCACCCTGATCGAACTCATTCTCAATGCCGTCGAACATGGCAGTCTGGAGATTTTTTACCAGGAAAAACATGAGGCGCTGGGGCACGACCGGTATGACACCCTCATCGCCGAGCGCCGTCGCAATCCACGGTTTGCCACCCGCCGCGTCATCGTTCGCACCTGCTATGACAAGGCTGCCCGCAGCACCCGCTATACGATCACCGACGAGGGCACAGGTTTCAAATGGGACAGGTTCCTCACCCGATCGGATGAACCCTGTGATAGTTGCGACGCCAACGGGCGCGGCGTGTTCCTTGCCAAAGCCTTCTTCCCGGATCTGACGTACAACGAGCGTGGGACTGAAGTGACCTTTTCTGTGCCGTTGCCGTAGGGACAGACTCGGGTATTTCGCTCGACACCCACTGTGTTTCGGAACGGTGTGGTTCCCGCCCACTCACCGCCCTGAGGCTCCTCCGGCCTTCAGATGCCTGCCGGGACCAGAGTGCCGCCCAGCAGGAAGGTTGTTATTGGAATCGCCTTACCGTAGAGTAAGCATTGCGCTCTAAGTAGGGAGGCGGCATGTCTATATCCACTGTCCCCAGCACAGGCCAAACAACCATTCCGAAAGACATTCGGAAGCGTCTGAATCTTCACCCGGGAGATCGCCTTGAATTCGTGATCGATGAGGACGGACGGGTGGTGATTCTTCCGTCCGGTCTCGATGCCGCGGAGTGAGCGGGGATGCTCAAACCGCCGGGTAAACCGGTCAGCGTGGCCGAAATGAATCAAGCGATTCGCAAGCGTGGATGGCGGCGGTGATCGGTCTCGACACGAACCTACTGGTCAGTCATGCGGTGCGGACGATCCCGGCCAATCATGCACGGCCACGCAGGCTATCCTAATTTTGCATGAAGTGTCCTCCTCTCATCCCTGTGTGTCCTCATGAGGACAGCCCAGAAATATGTCTTGGACGGAGCATTGCCGGCTCCCCATGGTACGCTCTGACAGGTCCGCACCGTATGGATGATTGACGCGGGAGAGGGCACTCCGTGGTTTGCCACGGCCTATCCGTTGTAAATCCCAAGGAGAGGTGGTCATGCGATTCAAGGAACTCGATACGGTGGTGTTAACTCACGACGTGCCCGAACACGGTCTGAAGGCGGGAGACATTGGCGCAATCGTCCACATCCACGCTGACGGGGAGACCGTCGAAGTCGAATTCGTGACTGCCGAGGGGAGAACAATCGCGGTGTTAACGCTCAAACCTGAAAACATCCGTTCGATCACCGACCGAGAGATTCTCCACGTGAGAGAATACGCGTCTGCTCTTGGCTAAGCTCATCCCGACGCCATCGCGCGTCCCGCCGTACTCCTGAGAGGACATCCCTGGGACCCTTCACAAATCTGTCTGAAGCCGACCATTCGCATATGATCAACGGGCTCATGAAGGCCAATGTGACCCAGATTCTGGAGGCATGGCATG
>JACQHN010000303.1 GCA_016199015.1 Nitrospira defluvii | reverse complement strand
GGCCACGGCAACGCCGGTCAGGTAGGTCGCATGGTGGGGTGTTCGAAAGGTTGGATGGACGGCTGAAAGCCAGGGGCCGAGGAGGCCGTCTCGGGACATGGCAAAAAAGACGCGAATCTGTCCGAGCATCATCACGACGAGGACGCTTGTGATGCCGGCCACTGCGCCGGTTGCCACGATGGCGGCTCCCCACTGAAATCCTGCCACGCGCAATCCTTCAGCCACCGGTGCGTGGATATCGATCTTCGAATAGGGCACCAAGCCGGTCAGGACCGCGGCCACTGCGATGTAGAGTACCGTGCAAATGCCCAGCGACGCGAAAATCGCGATGGGCAAGTCCCGTTGGGGGTGTTTCGCCTCTTCGGCAGTGGTGGATATGGCGTCGAATCCGATATAGGCGAAGAAAACAATGGCGGCAGCCGCGCCCACTCCGGCAAAGCCGAACGGCATGAACGGTGACCAGTTGGCCGTGTCAACGGAGGACATGCCCACGGTGATAAAAAAGACAATCACGGCCAGCTTAATGAGGACAATAATGCCGGTCGCCCGTGCGCTTTCTTTCACGCCGATGACCAAGATGCCCGTGACCAGGAGGACGATGATCGCGGCAGGAAGATTCGCGATGCCTCCATCCGAGCCGGGGGCATGGGTGGCCCAGTAGGGAAGTTCAATGCCGCACAGTTTGAGGATGTTGTTAAAGTACCCGGACCATCCGATGGCGACTGCCACGCAGGCGACGCCGTATTCCAAGATCAGGTTCCAGCCTGTCAGCCAAGCCAGAAATTCTCCCAGGGTCGCATAGGAATAGGTATAGGCGCTGCCGGCCACAGGAATCATCGCAGCGAATTCGGCGTAACAGAGGGCGGCGAGCGCGCAGGTGATTCCCGAGAGAATGAAGGACAGCATGATTCCCGGCCCTGCTCCAGGCCGGTGGGCATCACCGACAATGGCGGTGCCGATCAGCACGAAGATGCCGGTGCCGATAATCGCTCCGATGCCCAGCCCGGTCAGGTCCCAGGCTGTCAGAGTCCGTTTCAGGCGATGTTCAGGGGCGTCAGAATCAGCGAGGATTCGTTCGATGGATTTGGTGCGAAACAGCGGATTGCCCACGCAGTGTCCTCTCTCCGGTCGCGTCACGTCCATGTCCGCTGTCATGGCTGCATGAGTACCGTGTCATGATTTTTTCCCAAGTATCGCAGGCGGGGTATAGAGCGACGGGCTGCGGGAGGCCGCTCGCAAGAAGGCCTGAAACAGGCGCCGGTGCAAAAGGTGCCGCTCGAATAGGAATTCGGGGTGCCATTGCAGGCCCAGGAAGAATCGGTGCGTGGGGTGTTCAATCGCCTCGATGATTCCATCGGGGGCCATCGCGCTGGCAATGAGGGCACGCCCGACCTTTTTCACCGATTGGTGATGTGAACTGTTCACCTGCATGCGAGAGCGCTGGACGATTCGATTGAGGAGACTGCCGGCAGTGATCGAGACACTGTGGGACACCTGAGTCGCCGGTGGGGTCTGGCGGTGTAGCAAGGCGTCGCTCACCTGTGTGGGAATATCCTGATAGAGACTCCCCCCACAGGCGACATTCATGGTTTGCATGCCCCCGCAGATAGCCAGGGTGGGGATGCTGTCGCGTAGGGCGAGGCGGATTAGGCTCAGCTCAAAGTCGGAGCGCCGTTCGGCCACGACGGGGAATGTGTATTGTTGCCGCTCTCCATACAGGGTGGGGCTCAAGTCTGGTCCGCTTCCGGTCAGAAGGAGTCCGTCGATTCCTTGGAGAAGACGTCGACGCGAGGTGCGGTCGGCGACGAGCGGCAAAATCACCGGCACGCCCCCGAGTTCCTCAATGGCACGGACATACCGAGCCCGCAGAAAATATGTCGGTTCCTTGCCGCCCCATTCCTGACGATCGCCGGCATTGAAGTCGGGCGTGACTCCGATGACGGGTTTCATGCTAACGAATGGGTTCCAAGGGGAGCGGCGCGGGTTCCTGCGGAGCGTACTCGATCGCGTCCCTTGTGGGCTCTGCTGGGACGCCCAGAAAGCGAATCGGCTTATCGCCCTTCAGGTGTTCCGGTGTGATGATGTAGGTGCCGTAGATGCTGGGGATCCAGATGTTTTTGGCTGTTTGTTCACTGCCTCCCGAGAAACCATAGGCCAAGCCGCCGACCACTCCTCCCCCGATTGCGAAGGCCAGTTTGAGCGGGAAGTAGATAATGGTTGCCAGTGCGGACCCCGCTTGGATGCCCACGCCCGAAGGGCTGGCATCATTCGATGAAACGGACACATTGGAGGCGCTACTCGACTCTTGCGCTAACACAGGCGCGACGAGGATGGCCACAGAGCAAATCATGACCAGACTCAGGACAATGGCGTTCGACCAGAGGCTGCGTCGTCTTTTGAAGGGCATATTGACAGAGACGTTCACGTTGGGTGCCTCCTTCGTGCTGAAGTTCCGATTTTGTGTGAAGAAAAATGAATGCCGATGAGCCGTGCACGACTGCGATTGCTTCTCTGTCGTTATAACAAATTTGTCCCGTTTTTCAAACCCCTTCCGACTTCGCGGTGGTCTCCCCTTCCTTTATGTAGGCGTCAGAGATGTCCTCTAAATCGAGTTCGAGACGAATTCGCTCGGTCAACTGTTCCGGCTGTTCGTCGATGATGCGATCTAATTCGGCGCCGAATGCCTCGGCGGCGATCACTTGATTCTCCTGCTCCAGTCCGGTGTGAAGGGCCAGGTTGAGTGCGCAAGCGCAAAAAGCTTGGACGAAGAGGTCGTCGGCTCGGCGCGTCACTTCGTCGTGATCCATCTGCCCGACTCGTTGCAGGAGCTCAGCGAGCCAAGCCGGATACCCAATCCGTTCACGGGCCCGTACCAGGTGGTCCTGGGCGACGTCCACCGCGACTTGCACGCCGCCTTTCCAGCTGCGCTTCTTCACGTTGAAGACGCATCGCACGTGATCCGGCCGATGCTCAACGGCTTCCGGTCCAAAAAAAAAGGTGACGCGGTAGTGAGCTAAATCCGATGAAGTGGGGATGGTCATAGGTAATTAGTCGTCATTGTATCATTGCGTGAGTGTGGAGAGAACAGCATGATTGTCCAGTAGTATCGATCTCGAAATGACGCTATGATGACGGCCATGGACGCGCCGGCTCGGTACAGTGCACGGGTTGCCCGCATTCAACAGGCCATTCGAGATCAACCAGGGCTTGATGGATGGCTGTTTTATGACTTTCGCCATCTCGATCCCATTGCCTACCGAGTGTTGCTGCTGGATGCATCGCTGCATGTGACGCGGCGCTGGTACTACTGGATTCCGGCACATGGCTCGCCGGTCAAACTGCAACATCGCATCGAGCCCCATGTCTTGGATGGTCTGCCCGGGGAAGCGCGGACGTACGTCTCCTGGCGAGAACAGCAGACAGCTCTGGGTTCTCTCCTTCAATCCGCCAAGCGGATTGCCATGCAATATTCGCCGATGAATGCCATTCCGTACCTGTCGCGCGTGGATGCCGGCACGGTTGAGCTTGTGCGCGGTCTGGGTGTTGAGGTGGTGACCTCCGCTGATTTAGTCCAGCAATTCGAAGCGGTGTGGGATGAGTCACAATTGACGTCCCACCGGGTGGCGGCCGAAGGGTTGCGGTCGATTGTGGACGAGGCGTTTGCGTGTGTGGGAACCTCGCTGGCCGAGCGCCGCGGCCTCACCGAATATGGGCTTCAACAATATATTCTTTCCCGGATGCAGGCTCGTAACCTGGTGACCTCCAGCCCGCCGATTGCCGCCGTCAATGCCCATAGCGCCGATCCTCATTATGGACCGTCTCCCGAAGGGTCCGCTCCCATCCGGCAGGGTGACCTGGTCTTGATCGACCTGTGGGCCAAGCAGCCTAGCCCAGGAGCCGTCTATGCGGATATTACCTGGACCGGCTTTGTCGGGCAGTCTGTGCCTGCCCGGCATCAGGACCTTTTTCAGATTGTCCGACGGGCTCGGGATGCTGCCGTGACATTCGTGCAAAGTCAGGTTCGAGCTGGTGCGTTTCCTCACGGGTGGGAAGTGGACGACGTTTGTCGGCAGGTGATTCAGGATGCGGGGTATGGGGGATATTTTCTGCACAGAACCGGCCATTCCATCGGTGAAGAAGTGCACGGTAACGGGGCCAACATTGATAACCTGGAAACTCAGGATGCTCGCCGGTTATTGCCGGGCACCTGTTTCTCGATCGAGCCGGGGATTTACTTGCCGGAGGAGATTGGTATCCGAAGCGAACTGGACGTATATCTCTCCTCTCACGATGCGGTGGTATATGGGCAGCCGGTCCAGACCGAGCTCGTTGCTATTGCCGTTCCTACCGCATAGATATGTGTCGCTCCTATCGTTGCGTTTTGGTCGTCGGCCTTTCTTGACACCTTTTGCATCGGGCAGCTATCGTGAGAGGTCAGATGGCGAGAGAGGCTCTCTGGCGCTAGGTTGACCCCTATTTGCCGAGGAAGGATATCGCACATGTTTGGCACCATGGGATTCTCCGAAATGATTATCATCCTGGTTATCGTGTTAATTATTTTTGGGGCGGGGAAACTTCCGCAAATCGGCGAAGGCGTCGGCAAGG
>JACQHN010000314.1 GCA_016199015.1 Nitrospira defluvii | reverse complement strand
TCCTGGAGCCGGGCGTGACGGCCAACCCGGGCACGACGTCGCAGTACAACTCGCTGTTTTCGGTCTCGATCAGACCATTCAGCCAGGCGATCGTGTGCTTTCGCGACCGTTCGGCCGCGGCCCAAATTTCTTGTTGCCAACTGGCGTGAGTGGCATAGCTGATGTAGTTACTCTTCATGATGAACGGATCACGCATCATCCGGACCGGCGGACATTCCATGTCCATGCAGGGGACCGGCGAACGGTACGGATCATAAGGCGGCAGACACATATCCGTTGGTGTGAGATCGACCACGTCTTTGGTATGCGTGACAAAAAATCCGTCACAACAGAGGGCCAACGGCAAATGCACATCCGGCTCCTCCGATACCATATAGCCCATGAGAATCCAGTCATAGAAATCCTGCGCCGTCTCCGCATGCCAGACCAGCATCCCGGTCTGCATCAGATAGGAAATCTCAATGGTATCCGGCTGAATCGACAGCGGGGAATTGATGCCGCGACAGGTCACGATACATTGGATCGGCAAGCGTGCACCGGCCCACATGGGGAAGTTTTCCATGGCCCTCATGGTGCCCGGTCCGGCCGTCGTCGTGAACACCCGGGCTCCGCCGAATGCGGCTCCCGCGCACTGCGACATGACAGCAAATTCGCTTTCCCCCCGGAAATAATCGCCGATATAACCTTCGGCGAACAGCTCGCCGATCAACGCCGCCGCCTCGCTCTGCGGTGTGATCGGATAGGCGATCATTACATCGATGCTGGCGCGTCTGATGGCTTCCTTAATGACTTCGCTGCCGGTATAGAACGACGGAGTGCGAGGAGCCTCCCGCATCATCACCCGTGGGTCGGTAAAAACTTGGCCTTTTTTATTCTTTGTTCCGATGACGGATGTGGGTTCCATAGCGGGCCCCTTTCAGCCAAAGTGACGTTCGCGCAGACACGTCGACAGGTGACGCGGTTACGCGCTGAATGAACTGCCGCATCCACACGTCGTCTTCGCTTGGGGATTTTTGATCGCGAAGCCCGAGCCCTGGACACTATCCACATAATCGACTTCACACCCGTTCAACAGCGGAGCGCTTTGTGAATCCATGATCACTTTCACATCACCCTTTTCAATGACGGTGTCGTCGTCGCTCATCTTGGACTCGAATGCCATCCCATACTGATAGCCATGACACCCTCCGCCCTTCACATACACGCGCAAACCGAGGGTATCCTTCTCTTCCAGCATCAACTCCCGAATCTTTTCTTCAGCTGTCGCCGTGATGGTAATCATAATCCGGTTCCCTTCTACTGCTATATAGATCACACAGACTGTTTCAATTGAACTCCTTGTGGAAGGCTATCCCAGCCGAAAGCGACAATCGCTCCGTACACGGAGAAGCCACGACCGGTCAGCGCAGGGCACTCTGGCGTAAGAAGCGACGAAGATCTGGCAATCAGTCGCGCGGGAAGGAAGCATGCAGCGCGAAGGAGAGAGCAGTCGGCGGAGCTTGGCACGTCATGTCTTCACGCTAAGCGCTATAGCGATCGTAGTCAAGCGCTATTGAGGCCTAGCTTGCTGGCTTACTCAGGAGGGAGGCCGCTACGGCACGAGTAATGGAACACGACCTAATAGGAGGGCGGCAGGCATACAGCCTTAGCAGATCACCCTGTCCGGCTGAACGACCGGGCAAGCAAGTCTCGTAGGCCCTATCCCCGCTTTTAGGCCTGTGCGGCTGCTCCAACGGGCACACTTTTCTCTTGGGGAATCGTCTGCATCGAGACCTTCAACGCTTGAATGGCACGCGCCACATCTTCTTCTGTCGACCCAAAACGATCCCCCATCACCTTGATGGCCTGATTGATCGCTTTGGTCATGCTCGCGATTCTTTCTTCCGGTGTCATGTTTCTCCTCTATTTCCACTCACGGTCCTGAAAGTATTGCCAATCTGTCCCGGCTCTTAGGCTGGACGTGGCCAAGGCCTGACGGCTCCCGAACGTCTGTTACAGAATCCCCTGCGGACAGCCGGCTGCAATCTGCTTCTCACCGATCGGCTGCGGGACCTTGGAATCGCCGAATCGATCTCGGTATTCTTTCCCGTCGATCAGGTCTCGAATCACCCGTTCGAACCCCGAACTGACCAGGTCTCTGCGAGCAGTGGCTAACGACGCGCTGTCTACAGGACGTCCTAATAAGGCGCAGTACAGATTGTCGATGGCCTTTTCCGGAGCGGCCACGGGCGCGACCCCAGGTGCAGGGCCGATCTGTGCAGTCCCCATGTGGGGTGTGATCCATTTCGCATTAAACTCCGGTGAGAGCGCGATCGCTTCGACGATCTGTTTCACACTTTTCTCTCCCTTTAACAGCTGCTCCCCGTAGGTGGGCTGCACCGCGGCGCGTTTCTGGTCCGCCTCGTTCCTCTGCGAGATGCTCGACTCCACCACCACCGGTCGCATGAGCAGTTGTCCGTACGACTGTGTAAGAATCGTCGCCACTTCCTGCGGCGCCCACTCCTTCGCAGCCTGAACATCCCTGAGGTACAACGTGCTGCTTCCCACCCACGCGACCAGGGCAAGAGCACACAGAGTTCGTCGTTTGAGTGGCGACATCGGATGATTCCCTATTCACGAACCGGTGGCGCCAACAGGCCGCCACACGCAGGGTTCTTCGCAATAACACCGGGGATTGGATCGATGCTGGGTCGTCATACCCGCACTACGCCATCACCACACACGGGCCGGCCGCCTTGTCGTCACATGAATAACCATCAAGAGCATACCGCCTACTGTAAAGAACCAGTAAATTTGAGTCGGCATCTCGGCCAGCCCAGTCCAGTTGAGACCCCAGACCACGAGACCAAGCGCCAGACACATCAGGGCAGCATTCAACATGACGGAACTCCTTCTTTTTCTTTCCAGCTAACAATCACTTCTGCGCTTCGAAATCGGACGACAACCGCACGTGCCTGCGAGCACCGACTCAGCGCCGCTCCTATATTTTTTCAGGCAGGTCTCCACAATCACTGACGCTCTCGCTCAGCGAAATCACACCGCCTAACATGAGGTGACGGCCAAATGCGCCCAAGTAGCACGCGGCTCCAGATGCCACTGGCGGTGAATATCGATTAGAGAATCGATGACCGCGCCACATTGCCGACAGCCCCAACCATAGGCCATGGTTCCACTCACGATGTCCTTCATCTTGATCATCATCATCGGCCCGTAACAGCGCGGACATCTCATTGGTCTATCTCCATAGGCGCTAACCAGTCCTGACCTTGCCGCAGGGTCATATACTTCACGAACCACTCTTCTCAAACAACTTCACGGTCAATGTCTTTTCTTTGATTCGCTCCATCAATTGCGCACAGGAGGCTTCGCGAATAATGCTCGCAAACTGGGCGTGATAACTTCCGACCAGGCTGGCCCCATCCATGACTGCGTCATACACCAACCAACGTCCGTCCTGGCTCATCAGTCGGAAGTCGATGAAGGTGTCGACCTTGTCCCCCACGAGCCTGGTCTTCACTTCCGCGAAGCCTGACTCCCGTCGCTCCGAGAGGTAGCTGATCCGTTCTCCCGAATACTCGACCATCCGGTTCGCAAGGGCGTCGCGAAGCAACTGCACGAAAAGCCCGACATACTCCCGGCGCGCGACGTCCCCCATTTGCGCCCAGGACGCCCCAAGGGACCGCTTAGCCATGTCTTCGTAATGCACTCGATGCCGGATCACTTGCTCGATTTCCCAACGGCGCGCCTCGGAACGGCTGGGGTCTTTGAGCTCTTTAAGGATATAGAGGAGTTCGGTGACCGTGCCCTTCACAGCCTCGGTGGGTCCCTGTTCAGGCCATGCCGCGTTGGCCGGCGTCAG
>JACQHN010000302.1 GCA_016199015.1 Nitrospira defluvii | reverse complement strand
CGTCGACGGGCAGCTCGGCGGCCTCTAGCCCGGCGCATAATCCAACCCCGCGATGAACGTCGCTGGATGCCACGACAGAACCAGTTATTCCATAACGCTCCGGCAAGGGAGGCCAGAGAGCAGCGCGTCCCTGTCCCCACAACCACAGACAATTGGCCGGCTGTAAGCCCTCCTGCCGGCGCTCCTCATTGACCGGATGGTCACGCAGAATGAAGAAGGCCGCGTCCATGATTTTGCGCAAGACATCGGCGCCATCACCGGTCGGCAACGCGTCGGCGATCGACCGTCCGACGAGCTGCTGAGGATCGAGGCATGTCGCGCGCGATTTCCCCCCCACCCACACCATCAAATGCCGGTGTCCTGAGCCGGGATAGAACTGAATGGACTCCGACCCGAGTTGTTCGTTGACAGCCTCGAGTAGTTCCCGCGCTTGGTCCGTATCGATGAGGCCGGCGGTCGCGTCCTCCATGACCACATGCGCCCCCAACTTCTTGATCTCGGTCACGACGTCCTTGCTGCCGGATGCGCCCTCCCCTCGTACCGTCACCATGGTGCAGCGAAACACCACGTCCTGTTCGCCCACGGTGATCCCTAGACCGGCAGCTTCCAGCGGACCAGGGCCGGGATAGTACTTCTTGGGATCGTAGCCCAACACGGCCACACTGGTGACATCACTTCCAGCCGATCCGCTTTCTGACGGAAGACTCAGCAACCCGACTTCGCTGCTCTGGGCAATGCGATCGAGGTGAGGAGTGGCGGCCGCCTCGAGAGGGGTCTTTCCACCGAGTTCCGGACAGGGGATGTCGGCCATCCCGTCGGCATGCAGGATCAAATATTTCATGCAATGTTCCTGAGGTAATCAGACATGAAGGAGGCGGGCCACATCGTCGCGAGTGGCTTTCACTGTCTTCGGCTGAGGTGAAATGCCAATCGCCGTATCGGCATCCTTTAACCCATGCCCGGTCAACGTACACACGACCGTGGCACCTTCTTTCAACATGCCGGCTTGACTCAATTTAATGACACCGGCGACCGATGTCGCCGACGCAGGTTCGCAAAAGACGCCTTCCTCCCTGGCCACCAACGCATAGGCATACAAGATCTCTTCGTCGGTGACCATGTCAATGGCGCCCGACGATTCTTGCACAGCCGTGAGCGCCGACTGCCAGCTGGCTGGATTGCCGATTCTGATGGCCGTGGCAACGGTCTGCGGCTCTTCTATCACGTGACCCAACACAATGGGCGCCGCGCCGGCAGCCTGAAACCCCATCATGCGCGGCAAGCGTGTCGTTTGATTGGCCGCACGATATTCCCGATAGCCATTCCAATAGGCGGTGATATTACCCGCATTCCCCACGGGAAGTACATGCATGGTGGGCGCATCGCCGAGATCGTCGCAAATCTCCATGGCCGCCGTTTTTTGTCCCTCGATCCTGTAGGGGTTGATGGAGTTGACCAATTCCACGGGGTACGTCGCCGACAGTTCCTTGACGATGGTCAAAGCCTGGTCAAAATTCCCTTCGACCTGAATCACGGTGGCCTGATGCATCATGGCTTGCGACAACTTACCCAGTGCGATCTTTCCCGCAGGAATGAGCACATAGACGGCAATCCCGGCCCGCGCGCCATAGGCGGCAGCTGAAGCAGAGGTATTTCCGGTGGAGGCACAAATCACCGCCCGCGCTCCCCCCTCGAGCGCCTTGGATATCGCCATAGTCATGCCGCGGTCTTTGAAGGATCCCGTGGGGTTCATCCCCTCATATTTGAGATAGAGGTCGACGCCAGGCGCAATTTTTTGCGCAAGGCGCGCCGCGCGTATCAGCGGGGTATTGCCCTCACCCAGGGTGATGACGGGCGTCTGAGCCGTCACGGGAAGGAACTTCCGATACTCTTCGATGATGCCGCGCCAGCGAGTCATGACATCCTTTTCGGCCACTCGACAGACAAGGTCGGAAGCATCGCATTCATTCATCCCGTCCTTCAACCCTGATGAGGGTTGTGGGCTCGGAGATGTAGGGCATGGTGTTGATGTCCCGAAGGGCGTTCTGTATATCCCGCTCTTTCGCCATATGCGTCATGATGACCACCGGCACCGTCTGCCCCTCCTTGCGTCCTTGCTGCAACACCGAAGAGATGCTGATGCCGTAGCGGCCCAGCACCCCTGCAATCTGCGACAACACGCCCGGTCGGTCCAGCACCATGAAGCGAATGTAGTAGAGTGAGGTAATTTCCTCCATCGGCCGCATCCGCAAGGGTCGTCGCTGGTCTTGCTGATACGACGCGGGCGGGACGCGACCAGTGGCATTCTTGAGCAGATTGCGCGCAATGGACATGACGTCGCTGACAACGGCACTGCCGGTCGGCATCGATCCGGCGCCACGACCATACAGTACCACGTCCTCCACGGCGTCGCCTACCAATTGAATTGCATTGTAGACACCATCCACCTTGGCGATTTGCGAAGCGGATGGGACCATGGTGGGATGCACGCGCGCCTCGATCTCGCCATCGGAATATTTCGCGATCGCCAGCAGTTTGATCGTGAATCCGAATTCCTTCGCATAGGCGATATCCAGCGGCGTCAGCCCAGCAATGCCTTCCGTATAAATCTCTTTGAAATTGACGGGTGT
>JACQHN010000301.1 GCA_016199015.1 Nitrospira defluvii | reverse complement strand
GGCCACCATGGTCGCCATCCCGATAATGGTGAGCAGCATGCGCTTCTGACGGAACACGGTGATCAGATGTTCTCTGAGTCCGAACGCGGATCGATTCGGAACGGCGGCGGATTTCGCTTCGGGGAGCCCAGTCGTGTACGACACGTTCATCACACTCCTTTCAGCAACACCCGTGCGGTCCGGATGAGAATGTACAGATCCAGCAACAGCGAATGCTTGCGGACGTACTCAAGGTCGTATCGGATCCATTCGGAGAAGCGATTACGATTGCGCGCCTTCACCTGCCAGAGGCCGGTGAGGCCGGGGTGCACACTCAGCCGCACATCCCGCCATGTCGGGCAGAATTTCATCTCGTCATAGGCCAGCGGTCGAGGCCCGACAAGACTCATCTCTCCGCGCAAGACGTTCAACAACTGCGGCAACTCATCGAGGCTCGTCTTGCGAAGAATCTTGCCCATGCGGGTAATGCGCGGGTCTTCCTCCAACTTGAACATCGGTCCATCGACCGTATTGTGCGCCTGCAAGTCCTTCTGGCGTTGCTCGGCGTCCGGCACCATGGTTCTGAACTTGTGCATCCAGAATTCCTTGCCGTTCTTGCCACACCGCTTTTGAGAGAAAAACACCGGACCCGGAGAATCCAACTTGATCGCCAGCGCGATAAGCAGCAGGAGCGGACCCACAAGGACCATCCCGACGGCAGCGGCCGCGATATCAACGACAGACTTGATCAGGCCATACATCGACCGTTGACCGCTGCCCCTCTGCGCTTTTCCGGAAGACCGTTGAGAGCGCCTCGCCCGTTGCAGCAACTTGTTCGGAGCAGCCTGGTTCGACGGTCCGTGCGACTCATACATGGCCGGCTTCGCCGTGCTCCAGAATGTGCTTCGGAGGCGCATGCCCTCGGGCACCGTCTCGTCGCCGGCCACCACGGAGTATTCCACCCTGGCATTCCCCTGCACCCGCGTACCGGACCGGAGCACACTCTCGCGCACGAGACTCCCTTTTTCCAGGTGGGAGGTCGGACCGATCACCGCGGGTCCGATCAGGTGCACATAATCCTCCACCACACAATTGGGGCCGATCACCAGCGGGCCCAGCAGAAATGAGCGCGGCGAAATATCCGAGTTTTCGCCGATGACAATGTCGTCCATCCCCCCGTGGCGACTGTCGCCACGCACGCCGTTTTGGATATCTTTGAGCAAAATCTCGCGGTTCAACCAGAGGAAGTCCTCCGGT
The DNA here is from genome assembly GCA_016199015.1 of Nitrospira defluvii. Lineage (GTDB taxonomy): Bacteria > Nitrospirota > Nitrospiria > Nitrospirales > Nitrospiraceae > Nitrospira_A > Nitrospira_A defluvii_B. Next base: position 2,766 of record JACQHN010000301.1, on the reverse strand, counting down.
CCCGCAATCGTGTACACCCCTCCCTCGATCTGGTGAGCGCGAATCGAGCCTCCCTGGCTTCGTACCAACGGCACCAGTTGCTCGTTCACGTCAAAATATTCGTCACGAGGGACGAGCGACAGCACCTCGCGATTGAACACATACACCCCGCATGGCGTGAGCTGACTTCGACGGTTTCTCGACCAATGCAGAATATTGACCCGCGAGACGAGTCCGGACGGGTCCACTTCGACGCTTTCCAGATCGTTGTCGTTACCTGCCATGCGCTGGGTGACCAGCGTGATGCCCGCGCGATGTGCCTCGTGCGCGTTGAGCGCAGCCGCCAGGTCCATATCACGCAAATAGACATTGGCATGGAGGACCAGAAAGGTCGGCGTGTCGAGAAAGTTTTCCACCGTCTGCAAGCCGCCTGCGGTTCCCCGATAGACGGGCTCTGTCCGCCACAACACGGTCATGTCGTAAGAACGGCCGGTCCGACACACCAGCTCCCGAACATACGGATCTTGCTCACAGGACACGACCGCAACCTCGCGGATACCTTACTGCTTGAGCGCCAACAGCAGATGGTCGATCAACAGCTCGTTTCCGACAGGAAATGTCAGCATCGTTCCCACCGACGGAGCACTTTCCATGATTACGGCTTTCATGTGTGGGCCCCCGTCATCAAGAAAGACGCACCTGCCCCTCCACGCCGTCGCGAGACCCTCCGAATCGACGCGAAGGCCGCAAGCCGGGCCGTTCTACAAACACCCTCCGCTGCCGGTAGCGTCACGGGCTCAACCCCACCCGCACTGGAGAACACGTGAACAGCTAACATTCATTGCCTCGACCGCTGATCAATGCCGATCGGAGAATGGTGTAGTCCAAAGACAACTCGGCGACGCGATGCTTCAGTCGCCGGTTCTCGAGTTGCAAAGAGCGCAGGTGGCGAACAGGGTCCAGGGTTTTGGTGACGTGCTTTGCCCGCCAACGATAAAACGTGCTGGCAGAAATTCGGTATTTCTTGCATACGCGTTTGATCCCGCCCTCGGCACTTCCCTCCTTCAGGATCTGCAACTTCTTCTCTTCAGTGAATCGAGACAGCATCCGTCGATGTCTTCCGAGTACATCCAAATGTGTGAACGTGCGCATCAACATGCGGATAGGATTCGGTTAACTCACCCCTCTCGAATCCATCGCCAATGTGAATTGCTGACGGGGGACACTTATACAGTAGTGAACCGGCGTGCACATCGGATATTGGTGCCGTTCGTTGCGCAGCGTGATGCGGACAATACCCGTACGTTTGTGCTGGTTAAGATGCCGATAATTGTTCACGAATCTGGAACCGGGAAATACCAGCATTGATTCTGCTGCAATTCTGCGGTCCTGCAATTCAAGGTTAAAATCATGACCTCGTATGCCTACTAGCGAGAGCCCCTCATATGCTCGCCGGTGCACACTAATGTACACGAAACTTTTTCCACGCCTACCCGGATGCTGATCCGCGCAAAATGTCTCTCAGTAAGGCTTTTCAGCCACAGCGTTGCATGCATTTCCCAATTGCTTGGAGCGTGGCTGGTGTGAGATTATACGCCTATGCAGGAATGCCCAATCATGTTTTTAACCTAGCTCTTATTGCGTAATACTTCTACTAACTACGTAGAGATATTTTTCCGGACGTTCGACGGTATTCGGGGAATGTGTTTCGGTCAGGAGGATTGATGAGCGGAATCGAGAAAGGAAGAGCCACGACGGTCGTGGCGATCGTGAGCAGCAATTATCTGCTGCGGCTCGGCTTGCAGAAGATTGTCGAAGAGAAAAAATGGATTCGCCTTATCGGACAGAGCGCGCATGGGACGAACCTCGACGACATTCTGGCATGTGAGCACCCGCACATCGTGATTCTCGATACGGAGATTGAGAGTGCTGTCCCGGACATGATTCAAAAAATCAAGACGGCAGCCCCAGGAATCAAAATCATTCTATTGACCGGAATCGATGAGGCCGAAAGCACGCGACAAGCCTTTGCTTGCGGAGTAGATGGCCTTGTCCTGAAAATACAGCCCTCCCCCGTTTTGATCGCCACGATTGACTACCTCGCTCACACAACGGCGGCAGTCATGCTGCCGATCGGACATGGAGCGCCACAGGTGAAGATGAGCCCAACCCCTTCGGTCCAGACCTCACCCATCCGAACTCCCGCTCCGCCCAAGTGGCCGGACGGTTTGACGGAACGAGAGCGTGAAGTTGTTCGATTGATCAGCGAGGGCCTATCCAACAAAGACATTGCCGACCGCCTGTGCATTTCGAGCATTACGGTCCGCCATCACCTCACCAACATCTTTGACAAACTCGGCGTCTCCAATCGCCAGAAGCTGCTCATCCGCGCACACCAATATGGGATCGTGGAGTTGACCGCTCAAGCATAAAGCGCGCGCGTCTCACCCATGACATGCCCCTGAAAAACAGACCTCGGCAGCACCCCGCGCACCGAGGGCCTATTATTTCGGCAGCAACCGCACGCATGAACTGCCATAGTTAGTGGGCTGCCATGAAGGACATGAGGATGCCCTCTCTGTTCGACAAGGTGTCGAACAGCACTCCCGGTCATGGGCTCATAGGAAAGACTGCTGTGGAGGATTCTTGGGTCGCCAAGGGCGGCGATGGAGATGCGCAGCTAGGCCGAGAAACATTTGGAGCGGGCGATGGGATTTGAACCCACGACAACTTGCTTGGGAAGCAAGGACTCTACCACTGAGCTACGCCCGCCCCTCAATGTAGAGG
>JACQHN010000299.1 GCA_016199015.1 Nitrospira defluvii | reverse complement strand
GCGGCCTTGCTGGACGGCCTTTTTGAGCATCCTGCAGGAGTGTTCTCCTGTTGTTCCACACTCAGCCTGCTAGTGCGTCTTGATCGCGGGCACGATGGCGGGCGCTACCTGCCGATCCCATGATTGATTCAAACCCAGCATCGGCGTTCTGACCTGCCCGCCTAAAAGCAGGTCCCCCAAACGATCGACGCGCGCCTGCACGAGGTCATCCGGCACGCGTTGGCCGGTTCCCCAATAGGACAGCGGCACTCCCGTTCGATGCGTCGCTTCAAAAATGCCGCCGTACCCCGTGGTCTCATCGAGCTTGGTGAACAACAGTCGCAAGGACGGCACGTCCACGCATTGACTGGTGGTGACCACAAGATCCGGCACTCGGGTCCCTGCGGCAAGGACGAGATGCACCTCCATCGGGTACGCTCCGTTCAGTAACCCCCGCCATCGTTGAGACGCGATGGGTTCATAGGGGTTGAACCCTGCCGTATCGATCATAATCAGCTCGGCTTCGCGGGCCTGATCGATCGCCGCACGGACCTCCTCGCAGGAACTCGCCACGGTGAGCTCGATCCCCAACACCTCTGCATACAGTCGAAGATGTTCCACGGCCGCAGGTCGATAGGTATCCATGGTAATCAGCGCGATACTCCGCTGCTCGACGATGCCGTATTGCGTCGCTAACTTGGCAATGGTTGAGGTCTTGCCGACTCCGCTCGGACCGATGAACAGCGCAATCTTCTGTTCCCCACCCGTACTCAGCAAGGGGCCGGCCGTGGTGACTCGAGCCAAGAGCACCGTCCGTAGCAACTGTACGGAGGAATGGCGCTGCGACGAGCCCGGCTCCACTAATGTTTCTTGCAACTCCCGCAGACAACCTTCCGCTGTGGCATGTTCCACCCCCTGGGCCAGCAGGTCTTCGTACACGCGCTGAAAGGAGTGGATCGCGGGGCCGCTACTGTCTGTCCTGCCGCGGGAAGCCGCCAACGTTGTGCGAGTCGCTCTCGCGCTGACGAGCGCCGGGCGAGCATTCGTTCGCGGTCGTTCGACAGAGGTGTCCATGGCCCCTTGTAAGGTCTTTTGAAAACGTGACTCCTCCGCTGGTAGCGAGGGAGGCTGCGAGTCTGATAGATCCGGCCGAACTCCTTCACCAAGCAACGGAGCCGGCGCCGGTATGGCGGCGTCATCTTCAATAGCCGCCATCACTTCAAGGACAGAACCGCCCAATAGGCCGAAGCCGTTGTCCCACGATCGCACGCGCTTCGTAGACAAAATGACCGCATCCGGCCCAAGGGTGTTCTTGATGGATTGAATGGCTTCATGCATCGACTTCACGTGGAATGTGCGTACCTTCATGCCAAGCTCCTGGTCTCACCGACCTCGATGTCGAGCCGCACCGTTTCCATCGCCTGCAAACGAACCACGCTTTCCACCTCGTTCAGACCCAAGATGGGAACAGAATGCAATATGCGGTCCGTGAGTTTACGCAGATGCCGCCGCAGTGAGGGCGAACACAAAATCACCGGTTGATGTCCGCGCCCGACCATCCGCTCAGCCGCCGCCTTCAACGCAGTGAGCAGTTTCTGTGCCACCATCGGATCGGGCACCCACTGATTCCCATGCGGCGTCGCATTCGCCTGATCCGCGAGAGTCCGATCCAACCGTGGGTCAAGGCCGATAATCGGCAAGGATCCATCCGGCGCGAGATATTGCTTGGTAATGGTCCGCCCAAGCGCTTGCCGTGCGACTTCCGTCAGAATATCCGGATCTTTGGTGGTGGCGGCATGGTCGGCAATGGTCTCGAGGATACTGCGCAGATCCCGAATTGGAACGCCTTCACGTAACAGATGTGACAAGACCCGGACCAGCGTCCCCAACGGGATCAGATTCGGAATCACCTCTTCGACCAGTTTGGGGTGATTTTTTCCCAGCTGATCAAGCAGCCCCTGCACTTCTTGCCGCCCCAAAAGTTCATGGGCGTGCCGTTTGATGAGCTCCGACAGATGGGTCGCGATGGCGGACCCGGGATCCACGACGGTATATCCAGCCATCTGCGCCTGTTCACGTGCCTGCTCCGGCACCCATATAGCCGGAAGCCCGAACGCCGGTTCTTTGGTGGGAAGACCGTGAATGACTCCGCGCTGGGCCGTGCCGGGATCGATGGCCAGGACATGCGCCGGCATCACTTCCGATTTGGCCAATTCGACTCCTTTAAGAAGGGCCGCATATTCGTTCGGACGGAGCTGAAGATTGTCCCGTATATGGATCGGCGGAAGGACAAATCCCATCTGCTCGGCAAACTGGCGGCGCAGGCCTTTAATACGATCGAGCAACGCGCCACCCTGCCCTCCATCGACCAAACTGATGAGGCCATAACCCACCTGCACTTCCATGAGATCCAGAGGGACCACTTGTGTGCCGGCCTCTTCGGTCTTGACCTGGGGAGAGGTCTGTGCGGGGGCTGCGTCGGCGGCCTTCTGCTGTTCATTGATTTGATAGGCCATCCAGGCAGTCATGCCGCCCAGAGCGAGGAATGCCACATGGGGAAGCCCCGGCACCAGGCCCAGTGCGAGCAAGATTCCTGATGCAGTACCGACCGCTTTCGGAGAAATCAGCATCTGCCGGGTGATCTCAAATCCAAGATTCACTTCGGAGGCGGCCCGGGTGATGACGATACCGGCTGCCGTCGACACAATCAGCGCCGGGACCTGCGCGACCAGCCCCTCGCCGACCGTCAGCAAGGTATAGGTCTGCGCCGCGGCTGCCACGGTCATGCCCTGTTGAAGGACTCCGATGGTCAAACCGCCCAGAATATTCACCAGCGTGATGACGACCGCGGCGACGGCATCACCGCGTACGAATTTGCTGGCACCGTCCATCGCCCCATAGAAATCCGCTTCTTGCGCCACTTCTTTCCGCCGCTGACGGGCTTCTTTGTCATTGATCAAGCCGGCATTCAGATCGGCATCGATGCTCATTTGTTTGCCGGGCATCGCATCCAACGTAAAGCGAGCGGCCACTTCCGCAACGCGGCCGGCGCCTTTGGTGATGACCACGAAGTTGATGATGACCAAAATCGTGAACACGACCAATCCGACCGTGTAGTTCCCGCCGACGACGAAATTGCCAAAGGCTCTGATGACCTCGCCCGCCGCCGCCACGCCTTCGTTCCCGTGGAGGAGAATGAGTCTGGTGGAGGCGATGTTGAGGGCCAGGCGCAGCAAGGTGACCAGCAACAGGATCGAAGGGAAGACGGAGAATTCCAGCGGGCGACGGACCTGCATCCCGACCAGCAGAATGATGATGGACAGCGTGATGTTGAAGCTCAGCAGGAGGTCCAGGAAGAAACGAGGCAAGGGAATCAACATCACCATCAAAATGCCCACCACACCCACAGACATCAGAATGTCGGGGTGTTTCACCAGTGAGGTGGTGGGAACCGAGGTGTTTTCGTGTGTCATCGTCGCCCCATGAATATCCGTATCAGGCCGGCGGTAACTTGCCGCGCACGCGATACACGAACGCGAGAATTTCAGCCACCGCGCGGTAGAGGTCCTCAGGGACCTCTCGACCCACCTCGACTAACTTAAAGAGGGTCCGCGCCACCAGTTTATTTTCGACGATCATGACGCCGTGTTGACGGCCGATTTCTCGGATCTTTTCGGCCACGAAACCCGCGCCCTTGGCGACCACGATCGGCGCACCCATGGCTTTTGAGTCATATCTAAGCGCGACGGCCAAATGCGTCGGGTTGGTCACAATCACATCCGCCTTGGGGACGGCGGCCATCATGCGCCTGCGGGCGATATCTTTCTGGGTGCTCCGGATTTTCGCTCGAAGTCCAGGATCGCCCTCAGCTGCACGACTCTCCTCTTTGATTTCGTCGCGTGACATCCGCAGTCCGCGCTCCCATTCGAAGCGCTGGTACCCATAGTCGATGGCGCCGATGACCAGCGACGCGCCGCCCATCATGAGCGCAGCCTTGAAGGTGGCCCATCCCACGGTCGGGAGGAGCGTCTCCATGCCGAACTGCGTGAGCGGCGAGAACTGCACCATGTCATCCTTAATTGCCAGATACCCCGTGAATCCGATCGCCACAATCTTGAGCCAGGTTTTCACCAACTCGCTGAACGTACGAATGGAGAACAGCCTCGAGAATCCGCCCATCGGGCTGATGCGCGAGAAGTCCCAGTCCAGCCCATCCCGCCTCCAGAGGAAACCGGTTTGCATCAGATTCGCCCCCACGCCGAGGACGGCGATGCCGCCGACCACCGGCCCCAGCGTCACGAACACGTCCAGCCCGATTTGTCTGAGTAGTACATGCACATGATCGAGACTGAGAGCACGATGCGCCGTCTCTTCCATGGATTTCGTAAGCCATATCTGAAGGGTCCAGCGCAGCCGCTCCAGAATGATCGGCGCCATCCAATAGAGGGTACCTAGGCTCCCCAGCAGTCCTACCGCCATCACGGCATCGCGGCTCAGCGCGATCTGACCCTTGCCGCGCGCATCTGCTTTGCGTTTCGGTGTCGCCTGTTCTGTGCGGTTCTGTGCGCTATCAGCCATGGCCTAACGCCTTGAGCAGGGCAAGAATGGTCTCCGCCAGCGTCATGAATTCTTTTTCGAAGAGCGACAGCGTGAAGGGCATCGCCAGGCTCATGGAGACCAGCCCCGCGCCGATGGTGATCGGAAAGCTCAGCGCGAAGATGTTCATCTGGGGCACGGCACGCCCAAGAATTGCCAGGATGGTATTGACGATCAACAGGGTGGCAAACATCGGCGCGGCAAGCTTGAGTGCGACACCAAGCATGTTCTGCGCCAACTGAATGATGTCCTGGGCGATACTGTCCGACAGCCTGGCGCCGAACGG
>JACQHN010000298.1 GCA_016199015.1 Nitrospira defluvii | reverse complement strand
CCGATATGCTGCGTGATGCCTCCAGCCTCGCCCTCCGCCACCTTCGTTTCACGAATGGCATCAAGCAGGGAGGTTTTCCCGTGATCGACATGCCCCATGATGGTCACGACCGGGGGCCGCAACACGGCATGCTCCTCACCCGTTGATTGCGCGGCCTCTTCCAGCAATTCCTCACCGACCTTTTCCGTCGATAGTTCCACCCTGGTGCCATACTCTTCAGCAATCAAGGAGGCGGCTTCGAGATTGATCGATTGATTAAAGGTCACCATCTGCCCCATCTCCATCAGCTTCCTGACAATGTCTGCCGGACGCTGACCGATGAGTTCCGCAAATTCTTTGACGCTCACTCCTGCGCTCAGTTTCACGCTTTTCTTTCTCGGCTTGGTGACTTCCGTTGGCGAGGCATGGTGAATATGCTTGGACCGATCTTCACGACGCTGCACCGGAATAGCCCGCAGGTCTCCCCATCGGGTGGCGTCGTTCTTAAACTTCGCTTCGTCTTCCTCCCGCGTCCGTGGCGCCTTCTTGGCCTTTTTCAACTTCTCGCGCGCAGCCGCTTCACTTTCCAGTGCCTCCGCGGACGCACTCTTCTTCTTCGCCGCGGCGAGCGCATCGATTGAAGGCGTTATGGTTGACGGCGCCTGAACTGGCTTGACCGGCGATTCCGCCGGAGCAGCCACGACGGCCGGCGAGGCCGCTGCCCCTTCGGATGGAGCAGGCTCAGACGGGACTGTCGCAATTGCTTCGACCCCGTGACCGGCGGCGGGCGCAATGGTTGCCGCATCCGTCCCCGACGACACAGCAGGAGGGGCAGCCGCAAAAGCAGCTTCTGCCGCCGCAAGAGGCGCTGCGCTATCTTCAGCGCCTTCCTCTCGTTTCTTTTTAATGAGAATCCGCTTTTTGTCTGGCTTCGGAGGCTCTTCATGCATCACTGCATGCGCCCTCCCATGAGAGGCGCCGGATTCTTTCGGCGAGCGAAGTCCTTTCTTCACATCGTGCCCACCGGAGGCGGCTTCACCGGACCGCGCCTTCGGACTCACCTTCTCCAGCACAATTCGAACTGAATCTTCATCCAAGGCGCTGCTGTGGGACGCCACCGGAATCCCGAGCCGTTTCAGTTCAGGAATCAACTCCCGATTTTCCATCCCCAGCTGCCTTGCTAATTCGTACACCCGCATACAGTACCGCTTAGCTCCACCCGCTTAGATAATTGCCATTCAGCCCATGAATGTTGAGCCGCTTCAGTCCGCCTGTTGCGCCGCAGCCCGCGCTTCATCCTGCTGGCGCTGTGCCTCGGTCTCTTCCGCCAGGGCCGCCTTAATATCCCGATCCCGCTCAGCCTTTTCCTTCTCGTACTCCGTCGCGCTGATGATGTCGATCTTCCAGCCGGTCAATCGCGCGGCAAGCCGCACATTTTGCCCGTTCTTTCCAATCGCCAGAGACAGTTGCGAATCCGCCACGACGACCAACGCCGATTTCTTTTCCTCGTCGATCCCCACCTTCTCGATCGTGGCAGGATTCAACGCCTCCGCAATAAACACGCGCGGATCTTGCGTCCACGTGATGATGTCGATCTTTTCACCACGCAACTCCCTCACCACGGCCTGCACGCGTGATCCCTTGATGCCGACACAGGCGCCCACCGGGTCCACGGCCTTGTCACGCGACGAGACGGCGATCTTCGTTCGATCGCCGGGCTCACGGACGATCGACTTGATCTCGACGATCTTTTCTCCGACCTCCGGGACCTCCAGCTCGAACATCTTCGCCACGAACTGTGGGTGGCTGCGCGAAAGGATGACCTGCACATCTTTCGGTGTGCGACGCACCTCCAAGAGCAAGGCCTTCACGCGATCACCTCGACGATAGGTTTCACGGGGGATCTGCTCTTGAATGGGCAGAATCGCCTCGGTCTTGCCAAGATCGACCAAGAAATTTCGCCGTTCCATGCCGAGAATGATTCCATTGACCAAGTCACCTTGGCGGGTCGAATATTCTTTCTGAACCGCTTCCCATTCAGCCTCTCGCACCTTCTGAAAAATGACCTGCTTCGCCGTTTGGGCAGCGATGCGGCCCAGTTCGTCCATTTCGATCAGGGAGCCGATCTCATCGCCGACCTCTGCGCCTTCATCATAGAGGCGTGCTTCCTTCAGAGAAATCTCGGCCTTCGGATTCGCCACCGTATCGACAATGATCTTCTTCGAGACGACTGAGATCTCGCCGGTTTTGCCATCGATTTCTACTTGGATGTTTTCGGCCTGGCCGAATCGTTTTTTTGCAGCCGTTTGAAGCGCCGACTCGATCGCGCCAATGACCCTGGCCTTATCGATCCCTTTTTGACGACCGATTTCATCAATGACTGCGATCAACTCTCGGTTCATAGCTCACACCTCATCGTTAACACACCACCTCGGCATGCTCTGCTGCTAAGAAAACTCCACCTTCCGACGCGCCAAGGCGATCTGCTCAAATTCAATCCGAACGGTTTCCGTGGTTTTTTTTGTTGCACCGCGAGTGTCACGGCACGATCTTCAACCTCTACGACTGTTCCGATAATCCGCCATTGCGCCTGAATCGGTTCACGTAACTTGAGATTCACTGGCTGCCCGATCAAACGCCGATAGTCTTGCGCCCCCCGCAGTGGACGGTCCAAGCCAGGCGACGATACTTCCAGCGTGTAGGCATGAGGGAAGGGGTCAATCACATCAAGCGCCGGGCTCAGCGAGCGATGCGCCTGCTCACAATCTGTCAGCGTGATCCCTCCCGGTTTGTCGATAAAGATACGGATGACAGTCCGCGGGCCTTGGCCGACACAGACCGCCTCGACCAACTCCAGACCATGAGACTGTAAAATAGGAGCCGCGACTTCCTGCACACGCAGGTTCAGAGTCTCAGCACGTTTCACTGAGGGCTTGCCCGCAGAGACTGCTCCCGCTTCACTCATAGACAAAAAGATGCTCAAACAAAAAAGTGGGCCTGGGCCCACTTACAGCGCGGGAACAATACCATGCCATATTATTGAAAGCAAGGGGCCGCTATCCGATCAAGGCGTTCCACCTGGCAGACAAGAGTCGTGACACGGCGCCAGGCGCACCGTCTCCGATCACCTGTCCGTCGACGCGCACCACGGACAACACTTCCACGGTCGTTCCTGTCAAAAAGACTTCTGCTGCCGTGAGCACCTCTTCCCGACTGACAAAGGTCTCCGAAACGGGAATCCCTTCTTTCTTCGCCAATTCCAAGACAACCGCACGTGTCACGCCAGACAGAATTCTGTGCCCTTCAGGAGCGGTCTGGATGGCACCGTTCCGCACCACCACCACATTGCTCACAGACCCCTCGGTCACCATGCCTTCTCGAACCAAGATCGCCTCAAATGCCCCGGCCTCCTTGGCCCGCTGACGCGCCAGCACATTCGCCAGCAAATTCACACTCTTGATATCGCAGCGTCCCCAGCGAATGTCGTCGATCGTGATGGCCTGGACCCCGGCGCTGCGAACCGATGTCTCAAGCGGACGAAGCTCGCGAAACGTCAGGACTGTGGTCGGCGTGAGGTCAATGGGAAAGGGATGATCGCGGGGAGCTTGTCCGCGGGTGATCTGCAGATAAATTTTGGTCTCTGGGAATCGGCTCAGCCGTAGACCTTCATGAATCAACGAGGTCCACTGTGCCCGCGTGTGACCGAGTGGAAGCTGCAGGGCCTGCGCACTCCGTTCAAGACGGGCCAGATGCGCCTCGACCGAAAATAGCTGCCCGCGATAGGTGCGAATGACTTCATACACACCGTCACCGAACTGAAACCCACGATCCTCGACACTGACAACTGCGTCAGCCAGCGGACCAAAGCGACCATTCACATAGGCAATGTCAGGCATGACGCAGTTCTCACCGCCTCTACTTGTCAGGACACAGTCACATAATAAATCTGTCGGTCTTCAGCCGTGAATTTCCAGCCCATCCGCTTTTCAAACACCAGCCGGTGAGTCCCGATTGCTACAGGCTTGAACTCAAACATTCGCTGCCCGTTATCGACGGCGTTATTACTGGCGATGCGAAGAAAATCGTCCTCGACCAGAGGCATAACAGTGGCATCATAGATCGGGACCCACTGCTCCCCTCTCGTGCGATCTTCCCACAAGTGGATGTGGACAGCAGCTCCCAGTCGGGCCGTGAAGGTTTTGGCTTCCGGCTCCTGCTCAGTTCCCGTTGGCGCGACCTTGCTTGATGGACTCATCACACTTCTCTTGTGATTCCGAATCAACCGTCGGCGGGACTATACTTTACGCCGCCCCCCGACGAACACTTGCCCCTCTTCGACGCGCACATCGTAGCTACCGACGCAGTAGCCCCCCCCATCCGTCCCTTGTCCGTTTCGAACATCGAACGCCAGGTCATGCCAGGGACAGGAGACGACGTGACCCTTCACACGCCCCTTGTTCAAGGGGCCGCCTTCATGAGGACAGGCATTGTAAATGGCATGAAAGCGTCCTTCGATATTAAACACCGCGATGGCCCGCTCGTTCACTTTCACAACCTTGACTTGGCCGGGAGGAATATCCTCGACCTTGGCCACACACTGAAACCCTTCCATAAGCAACTCCGATTTCCTCACATACGAAGCGTAAACTTGAGCTCCATTCCCACCGCAATTCCTTCGCGACGTACGTAGCCCGCATCGGCCTCGATCAAATAACGAACCGGCTCGGGCGGGGGTCCATACAGCGGGCAAGGATCCTGCGCGCAGGGCGGCACCTGCTCCAAGATATGCACCACATGGTGGCTCTCATCAATCCACAACATATCGACGGGGATACGGAACTGCCTGGTCCGAACCCGATGCAAGCCCGTCGACTCAAAGATATAAAGCATCCCCGTGTCGGCTGGCAATCCTTCACGGAACGCGAGACCGAACAGCAGCTTCTCGGGCGTGCTGGCCACTTCCGTCTCCATGGTCTTCCCGTTCGGAAATTCCACAATGATAAGGTCAGATTCCTTCGGACCTCCGAGAAATAGGCTCACGCTGATCAGCAAAATCACCAAGAGGACGAACGTCACGATTTTCTTGCGACGCTGTTCCGATTCAGATCCGCCCGTTCTCTTTACCATAACCAAACGCTATCGGACATTGATGCATCCTCAATTGATCACACACGCGCAGAGCCGCATGTACATTGGGCCCAAAGCCCCATGACTTTCCGAGTGCTAGGCCTTCTTCCCGAGTCTCACTCTGTTGACTTGCCGGAGAACGGCGGCATAGAATGCGGACCTGTTTCGCCGCGAACTATGGTCGCGGCGGCACGAAATTGTCAACATCTTATCCGTCATTAAAGGAACTGAGAAGGAGGCACAGGCCATGGCGCTTCTG
>JACQHN010000323.1 GCA_016199015.1 Nitrospira defluvii | reverse complement strand
GTTGACCAGCACCAGCGGCGCGCGCCAGCCTGAGACGGAATAGAGGACCTCGAAGGCGTACAACAATCCCTGACTGGAGGTGGCGGTGAAAACCCTGGCCCCCGTGACTTCGGCAGCGCCGGCCGCCGTCATCATGGAATGTTCGGAATCCATGGTCACAAACCGCGCCGCCATCACACCGCTCTCGCACCACTTGGCCAGCGTCTCCACGATTTCCGTCTGCGGCGTGATGGGAAACGCCGGGATGTAATCCACCTCGGCCAACCGCGCACCCCAGGCCGCCGCGAGATTGCCGGTCATCATTTCGCCCGCCATGCCACCGCTCCTTCCTGCTCCCGCTCGGCCACCAATGCTTCGGTCGGGCATTCATGGACACAAATCTGACATCCCTTGCAATGGTCGTAATCAATCATAGGCTTGTCGTCCTTCGTCATCGAGATCACGCCGTCGGGACAATAGACGAAACAGAGCCAGCAGCCGTTGCACTTGTCAGGCACCAGCACCGGCCGGAAGGTCCGCCAGCCGCCGGTCTCACGCAAGATCGAATTCGCTGCGGCGCTGATCCTGGCGCTTCCTCTGGTTGCTGGTTCGTACGTCGGCACGTGAAGGTGCGCCGCGACCAGCGCTGGGCCGGCGCCTGTCTCGATAGCCATCACTGGAACCGCGTCATAACACTGGAGGGCCACCCTCTGATTCCGCTCGATTGCCGAAGCGGCAAGCCCGAGATCCCCCAACTCCCGTGCGATGGCCTCTCGGACTGACTCCTGCCGCAGCCCAACCAATCGACCAGCGACGGCGCCGAGGAGGGCGCTGATCGCTTCTCGTTTGCCGAACTGTTGCAAAGCGATACCCGTTAAGTCCAGCGTCGTCAGCCGGCCTGGAAGGGAGGTCTGGGCACGCAGTTGATCGGGATTGAGCGGTGAATTGACGAACAGGACCGTGCAGTGATCGATCCCGTCCAACACACGAGCTGCGGGATCTTGTATGAGGGAGGCGTCGGCAACGACGACAAGATTGGGATGGGCGATCAGGCCCCGTTCGCGGATTGGCTCCTTGGCGATTCGTGTATATGCGGACATGGGCGCACCCCGCCGCTCAGCCCCATAGATCGGCGAGTCCTGCGCCCTGAATCCTTCGAAGAACGCAGCCGCCCCCACAATCCGGCTGGCGGTCTTCGCGCCCTGACCGCCACGGCCATGAAACCGCACGGCATACATCGCACTATTTCCTTCTGGCCTCGTGCGCTTCTCTAGCCTGAGCGCAAGGGAGACACCATGCGGCGGCCGGCAATGCCTCCAAGCGGGACGCCGGTATCTCGTGCCCGCAGGCCTCACAATGTCCGTACCGGCCTGCGCCAATCTTTGCAAGCGCCTTGTCGACAGCCTCGATCTCCGACTTCAAGTGCGTGTCCAGGCGATCGAGAAACTGCTTCATCCCCTCTTCCTGCCCTCGCTCCTCGACCTCGCTCTCAACATCCGTTTCTAACCAGAGGAGATCGTCCTCCGTCCGGGCTGCCTGTTGAAACATGTCTCGACGGGCCGCAAGGAGTTTTTCGCGGAACTTATCCAGCGGCAGCATGCCAAAACCTCCCTCTTCACGCCCTGTCCGTCTTTTCTTTCTTGAACGCTTCCTTTCCGGCCGCCACAGCTGCTGCGATGGTGGCTTCGGCCTCCTTCACAAAACGTTTGGCCTCCTCCATGGTACGGGCAAGATCCCCACGAATCTCCTTCGCCTTCTCCAGTACCTCTTCTTCCGTCCGGCGCGCATATCCCTTGATCACCCGACGGGTTTCCTCCCCGGTGTTAGGCGCATACAACATGGCTGCCGTCGCGCCGATGATCGCCCCACTCAGAAACGCAAGCGTCACGCCCACTCCCGAACAGCCCTCTTGGTGATCCGCCATGATGCAGTCTCCTTCCCTACTGTAGCGATTGCTCCGGCCATGGCCTATCCCTTCGATAGCCCTGCCTTCAGACAAAGCAGAGGACGTGCCAGGCTGCCTGCCACGCAAAGCAACCAAATCACCGATTTGGCAAGGGTTTTCAGAGGACGACGGAGGGGAAGCTCTGTTCGGATGATAGACTGGGGAATAACAGAACCAGCCGCGATTGAGCACTGTCCCAAAAGGCAACAGGTGAGCGGCCGTCGCTTATTGAATCAGGCCTTCCGGACGTAACCCGCGGTGTTCTTGTTCCAACGCATCGGCTTTATCCGCCGCCTTCACGTAGCTTTGAGCGATCGCCAGACAATGCGCCGCATGCTGCTGAGGCTCAGTTTTCCCGTGGGGATCCGAATGTTTATCATAGTACTCAGCCCAGGACTCCCACTGTTTGGCCTTCTCCCTCATCCCCTGCGCCTGCTGGGTGTAGTAGGTGGCCAGGCCATTGTGGTCGTTCGCATTAATCATGCGCTGCGTCGAAGTTTCCGCACAGCCGTACAGCACCAACAGCATACCGACCGCGGATGGAACGATTCTCCCGAAACTTCGCGAGCCCGAAATCTTTTGCTCTGGTTGAGGGAGAGACCGCCCTTCCGGGCTAGCCCGCATTATTCATGACGGTTCGTCGCGAAATGGCGGAGTCGCGACGCGAGACGGGCGCGCGGAGCCGTGAGGAAG
>JACQHN010000297.1 GCA_016199015.1 Nitrospira defluvii | reverse complement strand
CCTGGTGAATCAGAAGCTGGCGGTCCGCATGCTCGAGCGCCTGGGTTATCAGCCGGACATTGTCTCCAACGGTGACGAAGCGTTGGCAGCCTTTGAGCGGGAGGTGTATTCGGCGATCGTCATGGATTGTCAGATGCCGGTGATGGACGGATACGAGGCGACACGCCGCATCCGTGAGCGGGAACAACGACCCGAAGCCGCACGGGATCGGGCCCACATTCCCATCATCGCGCTGACGGCCAATGCCATGCAAGGAGACCGTGAGCGCTGCAAAGCCGCCGGAATGGACGACTACCTCTCTAAACCGGTGAAGACGGACGATCTTGGGCGAATCCTGCAGCGTTGGATTCCATTGTCGCCGACTGAGGACACTCCCGCCCCGGCGCCGCCGCGGGAGATGTCCAAGAGCGATGTGAGTATTTTTGACGCGAGCACGATGCTGGCGAATATCGGTGGCGATGTCGATCTCTTCGATCAACTCATCCGCCTGTTTCTGGATCGCCATCGCGCGATGGTGCATGATATCGAGGTCGCCATCGGCCAGGCCGATAGCGTCGCGCTCGAACGTGCAGCCCATAGCATGAAAGGCACGGCAGGCAATCTGTGTGCGCCGGATGTGGTGTTGCTGGCGAGCCAGTTGGAAGCCACGGCACGCCTCGGCACGTTCGCGGAAGCTCCTGCACTTCTCCTCCGACTCGAGCGCACCATCCAGCAGCTTGTCGACGTGCTGACACGCCAGATCCGCCCGGCCTGACCCCGCCTCAGTACGCCCTCTCACTCTGTGCAAGACTGCACCGGACCCTTGATGCAGTTTCGCGGCGCACGCAGGAGCGAGTGCTGTCGAAACCTTCATGAATTTTGTGGGCTAAGAATGACTCAACGGGCTGATGCCTGAAGCGGGAGGTCGTTCGAGGGGCGTTGAGCGGTGGCACCCACAAAGAGTGGATAGCGGGTCGGCAGATCTTCGGAAAGCACCAGCTGCTTGCAGAGTCTGGTACGGTGGTTCATAACCAGCGGGCCGCGTAGGTTGGCTGTCACCGCGCTGGGATCATGTGAAGGAATGGTCAGGACCGTGACGACGGACAGCTCGTCGCTGTCCTGCTTCTGGATTTCAATCAAGGCATCCAAGGGAACTTGGATTTGGTAATCAGGCTTGAAGAAAGCGGGGTCCAGAACGACGAACGCCAATTGGGGCTCTTCCATGCACTGCAGCCATTTGAACGGTGCATCCGTGTCGTGATCGAGCAGCACGTACTTGGTCCATTCCGGAAACCCAAGGATGCCCGACGGAAACACCAACACGGTGTCATCTTGTACCTCGAACGTCCCGAACCTCGTCGACTCACCCTTCATGCCTTCACCTCAGACTCCACGGCGCCCAGTTTTATTCGACAATTGCCGGAAGGCTTCGAGCGGAATGACGCCCGGTCCTGCCGCCATCCGATTTTCTTCTTGAATCCTCGCGTGGACCTCGTCTCGATGCACCTCCACATTGGGCGGCGCCTCGATTCCGAGCCTCACCTGTCCGCCTTTAATGCCGAGCACCACAATGCGGACATCGGGACCGATGGTGACGCCTTCTCCTCGACGTCGGGATAACACCAGCATGTAAGCCTTCCTTGGCGTGTGGATACGAGTACATGGCTTTATCGGTTCAGATGAAATTGAACTTGAGAGTGGGTTAGCGGAGATAGTTGAGCAAGGATGTGTCGAAAATTCTGCTAAACGCCTGACTGGCGGCATCCACTGCAACTTCTTGCAGGCGGAGCTGGGTGATCGCCGTGGCAAGATCAGCATCCTGGTTGTCGGATATGGATTTTGAAATGGTCAGGGTAGCCGTATCCAAGGCGTCGTGCGTCACTTGTAGTCGGTTGGCCAATGCTCCGATCGTGCCCTGCGCGTCGCTGACCTGCGCGGTCGCCAGGTCGAGATTGCCGAGTCCGGCTTGAATGCCGTTGCGATCGTTGCCCTCCAGGGCTGTTAAGAGATCGCGCAGAGAATTAAACACATTGGTGCTCGATCCGGTAAAGATGCTGCTTCCCGGTACGAGGATTTGTACGGTTTGATTTTCACTGACCGAAATCGACTGGGTTTCGCTGTTGCCTTGATAGGCCACCGTATCGCCGGACGTAATTGTGAAGGGGGTCACATCGGTTTTGGTCCCGGCGAAGACCGCCTGTCCGGCCACTTCCGTATTCCCCAATTGGACAAGCTGGCGCTGAAGCTGACGCACTTCCTTGGCGATCGTGCTACGTCCTTCGGCTGAAGTCGTGTCGCTGGCGGCTTGAATCGTCAACTCACGGATCCGCGTAATCAGGTTTTGTGTCTGCCCCAGGGCCTGATCGGCCGCATCGACCCTGGCCGTGCCGAAATTAATGTTCCGAATCCATTGTGTCGTCTGAGAGAGCGCCGATTTATCGAGCACAATCTGTCCGAACGCACTCGGGTCGTCCGAGGGATTCTCAACCTTTTTCTGACTGGAGATCTGTTCTTGTGCCGTCAGGATTTGTGAACGAGAGCGTTGGAGGTTGCCAAGCAGCGTTCCGTAGATTTGTTGATCGGCCACTCTCATGGTCTCTGCTCCCTGTAGGTAATGGGTTCGTTACCGTTTCAGCATCAGAATCGTTTGCAACATCTCATCGCTGGTGGTAATCAGCTTCGAGGCCGCCTGAAACGCGCGCTGATATTTCAGAAGATTAATCAACTCCTCATCCATCGACACCCCCGACACTTCCGCGCGATGGGCCTGCAATTGATCGTGAAAGATCTCCTGCCCTTGGAGATCGCGCGTGGCTCCCTGAAGGGTCGCTCCGAAGCTACCAGCCATGGCGCTGTAGTACCCTTGAAATGTCGTATTGCCCAATCCTGACACGGCGGTCGTTTGCAGGTTGGCCAGGGCCAAGGCGTTGACGTTATTCCCAGGGACGCCCGCGGCAGTGGAAGACGCCGCGATCTGTCGTCGGTCGGTCAAGGCCACACTGATCGTGGCAGCCGTACTTCCGCTCGCCGTAAAGAAGTCCTGGGTCGTCGATCCATCCAGGCCGTATCCCGCCCCATGCTGGGTGTTCACCTGCGAGACGAGTTGTGACGCCAGGGTATTGAGAGAGCTCTGCAGGCCGGCCGCTGTCGAGTCACGCGCGTCGATCAAGCCTTTGAGACGACCACTGCTGATGACCGACGTGAGATCCGTATTGGGTCCGCTCCCGCTATCGTACCGCACGTCTAGAAGACCGCCGTTACCGGCATCGGCGACGCCGGCCAGTTGGAAGGCCGTCTGCTGAGCCACCAGTACCTGCCCGACTCCGACGAAGACCATGACTTGTCCTGTGGCGTCTTCGATGGACAAGACGTCGATCAATGTACCGAGATCATTCAGAAACCGACCGCGCTGGTCGCGCAAGTCATTGGCCTGCTGACCGCTGACTTCCACGAGCTTGATCTGGCTATTAAGATCGGCAATCTGGTTGGCAAGCGTGTTGATATCGTTGATGCCGCTCTGAATCTGGCCGTCTAACGACGATCGTTGAGACGACAGCTGAGTGGCAGCCTGATTGAGCCGTTTGGCAACCACATCGGCTTTGGACAGCAGCACGGTTCGACTCGTCAGGTCAGCGGGATTGGTCCCCACATCTTGCCAGGCCTTGAAGAACTCGTTGAGTCCTGCGGCAATGCCCTGATCGTTCGAGTCCGCAAAGACTGGTTCAATTTGCGAGAGGGCTTTCTGTGATGCCCCGAACTGACCCAGCCGTTCGTTCGAACTCAACAATTGTTGTTCAACGAACGTATCGACGGAGCGCCGAACCTCAGACGCTTCGACACCGGTTCCAATCTGGCCCGGCCGTCCGTTTTCCGGCAGGGTTTCGTTGAGGATAATTTCCTGGCGAGAGTAGCCCGGCGTGTTGACGTTCGAAATATTTTGACCGGTCACGGCCAACGCACGTTGGAACGTGGCCAACGCATTGGAACCGATGCCGAACAAACCATTGAGTCCAGACATACGATCACCCGTTATCCTGTGGTTCTCACCCTGTGCGTCGTGTCCCGAACATGGGCGCCGGAGGACGAGTACAGTGCCGCCGACTCCGGTGAGCGTTGCCAGAGCCGCAACGTACCCTCCAAGAATTCGAGAGATTGACCGATGAGCGTCCCGTTCAACCGGTTCAGCCGATCGGTCTGTCCAATGGCCACGGCGAGCTCGGCTTCCTGCTGCTGCGATGCCGGGAGGAATTTCTGATCCCTTGAATCGGACAGGATGGTCCGACGTTGTTGTTCCAGGCCTCGAATCTCATCTAAGAGTTGAGATTTGCGCATCGTCACCGTGGTGAATTGTCCAAACGAAAGCGAGCGAATGGCTTGTTGCTCCTCCATGAGCAACGCCTGAAACGCGACGATTTTGTCGAGCATGCGACGGAGGAGCTGGTCAGATTCTGTGGGCAAGGGCTGCTGTACGGTCGGCACCAGGTCCCCTCATCGGCAGGATTGTTACGAAATCTTCAGGTTGCGTGAGCGTTGGTTCGAGCCGCGCGGGAGACGTCTACAGGACCGAGTCAGTCAGAACGCTACGGATGATGGCGTCCGCAACCTGCTTGCCGTCCACCCTGTAGGTTCCGCCTTCGAGCGACTGGCGAATATGATCGACCTTGGCATCACGCCCCGCATTTGGCTGTTCAGCCGCCGCCCTGAGGCGCTGCAGCTCTTTGGCCTGTTCAGAAATTTGTACACGGTCTTGGGTCCCGGCATTCTGAGATGCCGTCTTCTTGCTGTGGGTCCGTTCGGTTTCGTGGACTCCCAACAGGATTTTTGCGAGATCTGCGGGCCGGCCGTTCTGTGAGATCTCCATGGCTGCTCCTCCTCCCCAATTCCCGGGCATCCCCTAAGGGGCCTTTCCCCTAGTCGAGGACTATATCGGCGGGATTGCCGGGGAACTTTAGGAGAACGCAAGGAGGTCAGCGGTTTTTTTCTGTATAGGCATCCACAAACGCCGTGATGCCGATTCCCCCGGCTTGCGTCGCCAACCTGGCAATTTCTTGATCATAAAAGGAATACCAGACCTGCTCCCCCTTCCGGTCAAACAAGCCTTTGGGAACAGTTTCCCGCATGTTCTTAATAAGATAGGAGATAAAATATGATTCAAACTCTTGCCCGGCCTTATGAAGCTCGGCGCGGGTCTTCTCCCCTGCCTGTATGTGCTCCACCAAGCCGTGCAGGCCAAAGGGCTGGGAGACGGTCATCTGTGCCAAGTCGACTTGACCAGCAAGGAGATTTTTAATTTCCATAAATTCCCAAGACCTTCCTTATACAATCTCAAGATTAGCTTGAAGTGCTCCAGCCGATCGAAGAGCGGAGAGAATGGCTACCAGATCACGGGGCGTCACGCCCACGGCATTCAATGCACGCACGACCTCTCCCAGCGTCACCGTTTGATCCACCACGATCAAGCGTGATTCCTGCTCAGTGACTTCGGTCTGTACGTCGGGAGTCACGGTGGTTTGCCCTTGAGTCGAGCCAATGAGCGGTGCGGGAGGCTGAGACACATTGAGGGTGTTCTTGACCGAAATCGTCAGGTTGCCGTGAGAGATCGCGCAGGTGGAGAGGCGCACATGTTCTCCCAGCACCACGGTGCCGGTGCGCTCGTTCACCACCACCTTGGCTGCGACATCGACCGTCACGTCCAACCCCTCCATCGTCGCAATGTATTCGACCACCCGACCATGAAAGATTGATGGGAGAGTGGTCTTGACCAATCCCGCATTGACCGGCACGGCGGTTCCCTTTCCAAACGTACCGTCGATCGCTTCCGCTGTTCGAATGGCGGTGGTGAAATCAGGGTGTCGCAGCAGAACGGAGACTGTATCCCACGTCTCGATATCCACGACCAATTCTTTTTCGACGATGGCGCCCGCGGGAACGACTCCGGCAGCCTGATGATTTTTCGTGACCGTGGCGCCACCGGCGCCTCCGGTTCCTCCCAGAAACCCACCGATTGAGACGGGCCCCTGGGCCACGGCAAAGACCTGCTGGTTGGGAGCCTTCAACGGCGTCAGGAGCAGTGTGCCGCCCTGAAGACTCTTCGCATTCGCCATCGAGGAAACAATGGCGTCGAGCGTCATGCCTGGCTTGACGAACGGGGGAAGCTTGGCCGTCACCATCACTGAGGCGATATTGCGAGTCAGCAACTGAATGGGGTCGATGACCAGGTTGATGCCCATCTTGTTCAACATGGACATCATGGCCTGAATAGTGAACTGTCCACCGATGACCTGGTCGCCCGTGCGATCGAGACCTACGACCAGCCCATACCCGATCAATTGGTTTTCACGAACGCCTTCGATCGTGGCGACGTCCTTGACGCGAACGGCCTGGGCCAGCGACGCAGTGAACAACGAGATTGTCAGGAACGCCAGCATCCCGACGACGGCTCGACGAAACCAGGGAATCCCCTGCGGCTGTGCCTGAACCTCATGAACCGGTTTCGGCGCAGGAGGCGTCCAGGGACGCGGCAAGAGGCCGGGATCCGTATGGGCCGGACGCAGCACCCCGCTTGAAAGCATGAGACGAAAGCATTGCATGATCATCGTCCGTTGTTGTTTGCGTGGCATCGTCATGACGACTCCTGACTCTCTTCTATTCGATCTCATGGCCCTGCGATCAGAACGGATAAATCCAATCCAAGACCCGGACGAACCAGCCTGGGCGCTGCACATCGTCCACCACCCCGAGTCCGGAATATTCGATTTTGGCATCGGCGATGGCACTCGACTGCACGGTGTTCTTCGTATTGACATCGACGCGACGGACGATGCCCCCGATGGTCATGATTTGCCGCTCCGAATTGACCGTCACTTCCCGGCGGCCCTCGACCCGTAAGTCGCCGTTCGGCAGCACTTCCGTGACAATGGCCGAAATGGTGCCTGTCAACGTGTCCTCTCGATTTGTGGCTCCTTTGCCGCCGAATTTGTTTTTGGCGCTGGCGTCGATACCGAACCCGCGCCTGGCTTCACCGCCCAAACGAAGCCCCGGAATGCCGAGATAGCCGATTCCGCTGCCGCCCAAGCTATTCGACACAGTGGAATCTTTTTCTGCACTCGTGTCGGCACTCTTCGAGCCCTTATGTTTTTCCACGATCGAGATGGTGATAATGTCCCCAATGCGCATGGCGCGAAGATCTTCGTAGAGATAGGCCCGACCGTTCTCTTCTTGCCAAAGCGATCCCGTGGTCTTCGGCGGAGGGAGTTTCGGCATCTCCACTTTTTGTTGTTTCGTGCTGGGCGAGGCGGAGCAGCCTGTGATCACACAGAGCAACAAGCAGCACCATCCGAATCGGACGCGCTGATGTTGGGCCGCAGATCGGTTAAAAACTAACACGTACCACCCCCGGAGCCACGACGGTCGCTCGTAGTTCCTTGCCGGAATCCACATTGGAGACGGTAATGGTTTGACCCATTTCACCGTGAGACTTGGTGATACCGACGGTCTGGATGGAAAGATTTCCCTGACGGGCCTCGATCGTCACTCGATCGCCTTTATGCACCGCAAAGGGACGTCGAACTGCGGTCAACCGAATGGGGCTTTGGGGCGCAAGCGGCCTGATTGCCGCTTTGCCGATCACATCGGCAGGATTAGTCACATACGGCTGCTTGAGATCAAACAGCACGATACGATCCGTGGTGACATCACCGCTCTCAATCTGCTCATCCATCTTGATGGGCCTGACCGGCACGACCACTTCCAGAACGGCGGCGATATCGGCCGTCGCGTCCACCGTTTTGATAAAACGCCCGTTCACGGCGAGGTGAATCTGAAAGACCCGACGACCGAGCGGCTCGTCAGATCGAGAGGCACTGACTTGCACATCGACGGCCCCTGATGGAACGGCAATCGGCTGCTGGGGCTCGCCGAGCGCCACTTGGCAATCGATAGCCCTTCCGGCGAGTTCTCTCAGGACGAATCCGTGAATGGCCGCACGGACTTGTTCCGGATAGATCAGCCGTTTCCCGCGCGCCGCAGGCCCGTTGTGCCCGCTTGGAGACAAGGTCTCGTGGACCTTGATGACGGAATGGATCGGAGCCGTCTCCCCTCCCACCGCAGGCAGGGCACCACTCGTCACCATGCTGAGCGTCGCGACGAACATGAGGCCGGCTTGAATCACAGGTTTCATCCTTGGTTGATCGTACGGCGCCCGATTACCGGCGCAAGTTGTTCGCGATTTGCATCATTTCATCCGATGCTTGGATCGTTTTGGAGTTAATTTCGTAACTCCGTTGGGCGATGATCATGTTGACCATCTCTTCGGCTAGGTTGACGTTGGAACTTTCCAAGAAGCCCTGTTGAAGTGTTCCGAAGCCGGTTGAAAATCCGCCGGTCCCCTGAAGCGCCGGACCCGAGGCAAAGCTGTCGAGGAACAGATTATTACCCATGGCGACCAGGCCCGAAGGGTTGTCAAAGCGTACGAGTTGAATCTGGCCCACCTGAGAAGCCTGGGTCACACCGGGCAGTAAGACGGACACCGTTCCGTCCTGGCCGATATCGATTTTGAGCGCACCGGAGGGAATCGTAATCACGGGGGTCAGTTGGTCGCCGTCGCCTGTCACCAGATTGCCCACATTGTCGCGTTTCATCGACCCGTTGCGTGTAAACATGATCGTGCCGTCGGGCCGGGCGACTTGAAAGAATCCCGGTCCGTCGATGGCCAGGTCGAGATCGTTACTCGTCTGCCGCATGTTGCCCTGCAGCCATTCCTTGGCCACGGTGATGGGGCGCACACCGCCTCCGACCTGAACCCCGACAGGAAAGACTCCCACGTTCGAGGCATTCGTGCCCGGCAACCGTTGGATCTGGTACAGAAGATCACCGAATTCCGCCCGGCTGCGCTTGAACGCGTTCGTGTTCACGTTTGCCAGATTGTTGGCGATGGTGTCCACGTTCAGTTGTTGGGCGGTCATGCCCGTCGCTGCCGTCCACATTGCGCGAATCATAGACTCCTCCTATTGCACCCGGCCCAGATCCTGGATTGCCGTATCCGTCATATGATCCAGCGTTTGAATGAGCTTCTGCGCCGACTCATAACTGCGCATGCCCTGGATCATCTTCACCATCTCGCTCAACGAATTCACGTTCGACTCTTCAATGTGTCCCGACTGCATCTGAGGTTTAGCTGAGACCGTCGGCTTCCCGCCGACAAACAACCCTTCTGCAAATTTCTGCGGCATCTGGTTTTCCGGGAACTCCACTACCTTGATGGCGCCGATCGGGTTGCCATCAACTTGGATCGCACCCTCCGCATTGATCTGAATGTTACCGGCCGGCACCTTGATCTCTCCCTTGGCGCCCATGACGGGATGTCCCAGGTTCGTCACCAGTCGTCGCTGGTTATCTAGGGAAAAGATGCCGTTCCGCGTATAGCGAACCCCATCGGCAGTCTTCACCTCAAAGAACCCGTTGCTCTGTATGGCGACATCGAGCGGATTGCCCGTAATGCGGATCCGTCCAGGCTCGAAGGCTGTTCGAACTCCATTCGCCTCCGCGAACACCCGTTTCGTCGGGCCAGCGGGACGCATGGAAATCGTTGACGCCAGGCCACCGCCGGACGAGGCGGTCATGACCGTTGAACTGGCTCGTGCGAAGAGTCCACGAAACCCCTGTTGATCTTGTTTAAATCCGGCCGTGTTGACGTTCGCCAAATTGTTGGCGAACACTTGAAGCTGTTTTTCCTGTGCCACAGCGCCGGAGAGTATGGGATAGATGGCTCGATTCATAGTGTGTACGTTCCAGCCGTTCCTGATGTGCTACTGGGGGAGTTAGCAATCGACATGCCATCATCTTCGAAATCCCCGCACTCACGAGCCTGACATGGCGGTGGAATAAAAATCCCTATGATTGCCGGTAGATGGCACCCGGAAATGTCATCGTACCCAGTGATCGCATGAAGCAGGTATTGCCGGAGCATGTGGGACTGGATGGAGAAGAGGAAGTCTTTGCCTGAAGCAGGGAAAGTCCTGCCTATTCCGGAAGAGGGCTCATGTCAGGGAAACGGGAGGCTGGCCCAGACTATTCATGAATGCCGTCGCGAGGCGTTTGAGACCGAAGCCCGCCGGGGCTTCTCGCAAGTAAGGCCGACGTAGGCGTACTGGCAAGTCCGTCGAGGAGGTCGAACGAGAAAAGCCCCGCCGGGCGAGAGGATCGGACGACGGAGCAGGTATTCACGAATAGTCCGGGCTAGGCTGCGATCGTTGCGGCGGAATCGACTTGCGGGGTCACGACGGCGCCATGGAGACCATAGAGCGCGTAACCCTCGGCGCGAGCGGTAGCAACAGCTCGGGTTGCCGACTCGACGAGTACGACCCCTTCGGCATCGTCGCAGGTCGAGAGACTGATTCCAATACGACTGGTCAGGAAGATTTCATGCCCGTCGAGGGTAACGGGTAGCGAAACCGTGGCCTGCATTTTCTTCGCCGCTGCCACGACCTCTTCATGGTCCGTCACGTGGTCCAGTAAGACGGCGAAGGTGCGTTCAGCCAACCTTGCGACGCAGTCGGTCGTACGCAGGGCACTTTTCACCCGGGCAGCCTGGACGCGGTACACCAGGTTACGGTTCACCTGCCCGTGCAATTCGGTCGTCAACGTAAAGTGATCCATCTCGACCATGAGGATCGCGACTTGACGACCATTCTTACGAGCCCTTGTCAGCGCCTGATTCAAGAGCGAGGTAAAGAGGCGGTTCGTCGGCAACCCGGTCACCGAATCGTAGGTACCTAGGCAAGGGGTGTTCGAATCTTCCGTGGGCGGATGACCGGTGGAATCCGAAACCGGACCTCCTGAAGTCCACAGGGTTGTTCCCAGGACGAACAAGGCAATGACAGTGCCTCCCACACCAATCATCACTGGATAGGCCTTCAACGCCGAGAGCGTGAGCAGGCCGACCGAAGCCGTCCAATACAATCCGCCGACCATGAATAGAATGCAGGCCATGACGCCGAGTCTGGCCGTATCGAAGCCTTCCGTGCCTGCCTCTCCGTCGGACAGGGAATGCGTCTTTGTCGACTCCAGCCCGCTGTGACCGCTCGAATCTGTGGGGTCTAGATGTGGGGAAATCATAGATTCAGAACGAAATCATGATCGCCGATCGTATATGGGCACTAAGGGAATATCGGCGGGAGGGCAGAGAAACTGAAGGCCGGCGACCGTGAGTGCGGACGTTGAACGTGTACGGTGGTCATGAACGACCACCAATAGTGGCTAGGTTGCCATGACGTTCAATGGGGAAGGCTCAGACATCGACCGGTTCCAGTCGCGCCTTGAGATGGAGGATGGCCTTTGAATGGATCTGGCACACTCGCGACTCTGTGACCTTGAGCGCCTGCCCGATCTCTTTCATGGTGAGTTCTTCGAAATAATAGAGGGAGAGCACCGTGCGTTCTTTCTCGGGCAATTCATGGATCGCCGATTCCAGGACGTGGCGCGCCCGTTCACTGACCAGCACGGAGAGTGGATCCGGTTGATTGGAGTCGGTCAGCACGCTGATAATCTTGTGGCCGTCTGCATCCTGCACGCCGAGATCGTCGAGGCTAATGACCACCGCCCCTCGCGAGCGGGTCAAAAACTCATCCAGTTCGTCCGCCGACATCTTGAGTTCCCTGCCGACTTCCTGGTCCGTGGGCGGTCGGCCCAAGCGATGTAACAGCTCGGAATAGGTTTTCTGAAGGAGCGTAATCCGCTCGTGGACCGAGCGCGGAATCCAATCCATCGATCGGATTTCATCCAGCATGGCGCCACGGATCCTGAACTCGGCGTAGGTTTTAAACTTGGCCTCGCGTGTCGGGTCGTATTTGTCCATTGCGTCCATGAGGCCCATAATTCCGACGGACATCAGATCCTCGGCATCCATATAGGCCGGCAGGCGAAAGGCCAATCGGTGGGCCATGGCTTTCACGACGTGCGTGAATTCCTGAATCACCCGTTCGCGATCCGATTCCGCGATCACTTTACGGGACGCGCTTGCGACTGCAGGCATTTTGTGAACATTCATGATAGGCGTACAATCCTTTCAGTCAGTGCGTCCGTAACAATTGTTGCCAGAGGAACTGCACTGTGCCTTTGGGAAGTGCCGGGGGAGTCAACTGAGCCACCGCGTCGCTGAGCTCTCGAAAGGCTCGGCTGGCGGGCGCATTGGGAAAGAGATCGATCACGGCCCGCTGTTGGGTCACGGCCAGCGGCACATAGTCGTCCAGCGGAATGGCTCCCAGGTAATCCAGCGAAATATGGAGGAATCGACTCACCGCCAGTTCCAGCTTCCGATAGACACGGGCCGCATCTCTCGGGGACTTCACCATATTGACGAGCACATGAAACCGCCGCTCCCGATACTGACGCAGCAAGACCTTCATCAAGGCATAGGCGTCCGTGAGCGAGGTGGGTTCCGGGGACACCACGATGACAATCGATTGGGCTGCCGCGGCGAAATAGGTGACGGTCGACGAAATGCCTGCTCCTGTATCGATCAACAACACATCCATGGTTGAAGCCAACCGCTCCAGCTCTTCCTGCAGGATCAGCTGTTGAGTTTCCGTCAAGGTGGTCAGTTGCGAGATGCCGGTACTCGCGGGCAGCACGACAATCCCGCTGGGCCCTGTCAACGCAATGTCTTCGAGACGGCAGGCTTTGGCGAGCACATGTTCCAGCGTATATTTCGGCGTCAGGCCCAAGAGAATATCGATATTGCCCAAGCCAAGATCGGCATCGAGCACGAGCACGCGTTTGCCGGTTTGAGCCAAGGCGATGGCGGTATTCGCCACCACATTGGTTTTTCCGACCCCGCCCTTCCCGCTCGTGACGGTAATGACCTGTGTTCGGGAGGCCATGATGCTGTCATCGGGCTTTTTCGCCTGTGGGTCCAGAATTCCTGGTTGCATCGGTATGGTCTCTCCCCTCTTGTTCAACCGCGGCCCGCCTTTCGCAGGATGCTGAAAAAGTCCGCCAGCAGCGTTCTCGCCTCGTTCAGACCCTCAACGTACCTCGCGGGTACGCGTCGCCTCTAACCCGCATTATTCACGAAGACTTCTACTACAACCGCCGAGACGCCGCTCCGACAAGCCTGACGG
>JACQHN010000313.1 GCA_016199015.1 Nitrospira defluvii | reverse complement strand
TCCTCGACCGTGATCACGCCATCCTTACCGACCTTTTCCATCGCTTCTGCGATCAGGTCGCCGATGGTTTTGTCGTTGTTGGCTGAAATGGTGCCGACTTGGGAGATTTCGGTCTTGTTCTGGCAGGGTTTGCTGATCTTCTTCAACTCGCCGATCACGACTTCCACAGCCTTGTTGATGCCCCGCTGGATTTCCATCGGGTTGGCACCGGCGGTGATGTTCTTGACGCCTTCCCGGTAGATTGCCTGGGCCAGCACAGTAGCGGTGGTGGTTCCGTCACCGGCTGTATCGCTCGTCTTGCTCGCGACTTCGCGAACCAACTGCGCACCCATGTTCTCGTACGGGTTCTTGAGCTCGACTTCCTTCGCGACGGTCACGCCGTCCTTGGTGATCGTCGGGGCGCCGAACTTCTTATCGAGAATCGCGTTCCGGCCCTTCGGACCAAGCGTTGCTTTCACGGCATCAGCAAGCTGGTTCACCCCTCGCAGGATGGCCGCTCGTGCCGAGTCACCGTACATAAGTTGCTTTGCCATAATCTTCCTCCGTTAATCGTCTAGTAGTCGTTATTCAGGGTCAGTCAAATCAATTGGTGAAGATGCCCAGGACGTCTTCTTCCTTGAGGATCAGGCATTCTTCGTCTTCAATGCGGAGCTTGCTGCCGGAATACTTGTCGAACAGCACCTGGTCGCCGACCTTGATGTTTTCGACCTTCTTTCCGATGGCTTGCACGATACCCCGTTGCGGCTTTTCCTTCGCGGAGTCAGGAACATAGATTCCGCCGGAGGTCCGCTCCATTTCCTCAGTGTAGGTGACGAACAAACGGTCACCGAGCGGCTGGAAATTCTTCGCAGCCGTGGACTTCTTTTCTTTCGCTTCCGTAGCCATACCCAATCCTCCTTCTGGTAGTGAGCGTCGAGGCCCTAATGTACAGTTGTGTGAAAGCTGGCAAATCAGCTCTGACGTGTTACTGCAAGGGCTACCTGCAGTAAACTCGAAGCATAGATAGCGCTAGCACGAGGCAAGTCAATGGATGGACTATAAAATTATTCTACGTTCATATGCAATGGGATAATAATTCGCAAACGCTTGATTCTATACAACATGGCTCCTGTCGCTGTCTGTCCCAATTGGAAAATACCATGGTGTCGGCTGCCGGGAGACTGCCTGACGCCTCCATTTGGAGGGCGAACGGCCTCCTTATGGAGCGACTGACGGTGCAATTCCGGCAAGAAATCTCAAAATACGGTGGGTCATCTGTTGGGCGGCCTCGCTGGACCGAGCGCTTCGCAAGGACGGGGCGTTGTAGTTGTCGAGCCCCCAACTCCATTGAATGCTGCCCGTGGCGAACACGCGAGCGCCGCTGGGCGCTTCGTACAGGGTCATGTCGCCATATAGGATCTGTCCGTCGCGTGCATAGGGAGAATGGGCAAGGACGGTCAGGCCGGCCGGTCCGTTCGGGAAGGCCCGGTCGATTTCGTAGCCGAGCAGGCCAGGCAGCCGATGATCGGGTGGTAACTTCACACCGGCAAACAGGGGGTGGGACGGCAACGTGACGATGACATCCCCATCCACGGGCACTGTCTCGTACATGACCCCGAGCAGTTCATGTTCCGGTCGGTTCACGGGCGGGTCGCGCCATTGCACGGTGGTCAGGTGATCGTTCGACGGATCTCCGTCTAAGGCGTAGGGATCTTCCGTCATGGCCACTTCTTTATATGCGACCATCGTCCGGTTCGGCTCGCCCGTGATTGAGCTGGGTTCGAGCCTGATTTGCCAGTAGCAGGTATTGGCGGAGAAGAAGCCGAGCCCTACCCCCTGGTCGCGGGCCTTTTCTACATGGTGCCGCATATCCTGTGACCAGTATTCATCGTGGCCCACCGAAAGCCAGGCCTTGCGCCCTTTCAAAAAGTCCGCGCGGCTGTGTGTGTCGATGTCGGTGCTGTAGGTAACGTCGTATCCGTTGCGCTCAAGCCATCGCACCATATTGTATTCCCAGCCTGCCGTTGAAAGTGAACGGATGGGATGGATCGACATCGCGGTCAGAAACTCCCCAGCCCCGGTGCCGCTGCCGCCGCGGAGATGTTGGCTCCGGGCATAGGGACGATTGAACGATACCTTTCGAGCCCATTGTTCGTTGAGGCTGTTCGACGGGTATGTCGATTTGCCACCCCAGTTGTTGTAGGCCTGGAACGTTGTGACGCTGGATTGAAACAGGAAATCGGAACTCCGGTCGTCTTCTCGAACGACGAAGATGATGTAGCTCTGTTTGCCGCTGGTCGTGCCGGTCAACTTGGCGAGATAGACACCGCTCAGCCAATCACGCGGATCGTCCGTCTGCGTGGACAATGTATAGGACACCTGCCAGTTGCATTCGATGAGTCCGGTCACTGGGTCCGCGGTCGGCATGGGTTGTCGCATCCCCGGCAGGGTAATGCCGCCCTGCACCAACCGTGCACCGGTGCCCCCGTACCAGCCCATACGATACAAGGCGAGCGTTACGCTGGGGTCTGTGCTGTGGATGTAGAGGCGAAGTATGTCGCCGCGCTGGATGCTGGTGGCCGAGGCATACCCTTCGACCTCATGGTCGGCGGGATCGGTGAGGACCCAGTCGGAGCTGCCCGGTCGTGTATTTTCCAGAGCGATCGGGGAATCGGCGTGTGATTGGATGGGGAACAGGGCTGCGATGGCCGCCGTCAGCACCAAGACGGCGGCTCGGACGGAGCGAGCCGTCTTACATCCGAAGACGGTCAAAGTCCTTGACGTCCTTCTTGATGTAATCGCGGAGCCGTTTGATGATGCGCGCCTCCAGCTGTCGCGTGCGTTCTTTGGTAATGCCATATTTGGCGCCCATGTCTTCGAGCGTCAGCGGGGTCTCAGAGAGGATACGGTTGCGGAGAATGTCTTCCTCGCGCTCGTCGAGAGTCTTTGTGAATTCGGCCAGTTTCCGTCGAAACAGCACCTTGAGTTGGGTATCGGCCAATTTCTCGTCCGCCAGCTGCTCATGGGCGGGCAGCACGTCCATTAACGTCCCGTCATGTTCTTGGCTGATCGGTTGATCGAGCGAGAGTTCCCAGCTTCCCAGCCGCTGGTCCATCTCAATGACGTCGCGCTCGCGGACGTTCAGGCGGTCTGCCAGGAGCTTGCTGTCCGGCGCGAAACCCTCACGTTCAAGCTTGGCCTTTTCCTTTTTTAAGTTGTAGAACAGCTTCCGCTGGTCTTGCGTCGTGCCGATCTTGATCAAGCGGTAGGTGTTCAGCAGATACCGGAGAATATAGGCCCTGGCCCACCAGGCGGCATAGGCATAAAACCGAACGTTTTTCGTGGGGTCAAATTTCTTAATGGCCTGCAGCAGGCCGACATTGCCTTCCTGGATCAAATCCATATGGTCAGCGCCGGTGTGAAGGTATTCGGACGCGATGGAGACGGACACGCGCAGGTTGGCGAGAATGAGCTTCATGGCCGCATCGCGGCTGCCACGCTGCTGATATTCTTCGAAGAGGCGAAGCTCTTCTTCTTTGGTGAGATAGGGATAACGCCGGATTTCCGTCAGGTATTGCTGGATGGTGGTGACGGGAACCAGAGAGGTTGAGAGCGGAGCCTCTTCGGGTTCTTTCGACGCATGCCGGTCGGCGGCGTCATGTTCTTCCGTGACCTCTTCGTCGGTCGGCTCCAGGTGGTCAGGGGCGACGACGTCTTCGGCCAGGTCTTCGTCGGAATCGTGCGTCTGCTTATGCTGTGCCATGCCAATCGAAGCCGTGGGGTTGCAAGGTGTGACTATACCAGATGTCAGGCGCAGGACAATACGAGACTTGCCGAGCCGGCCTCCACGGTCCCTTGTGTCTCCGAAATCGTGCCTCGTATATTGCGCATACTGGAGAGAGTTCTGTCAGGACTTCGTGGGAATGAGGCAACGTCAGCTAAGGGTCATAGATGAGTGAGAACAATCTACGCGCCGCGCTGCGCACGGGGCATTGGCCCACCCTGGCCGGCGCATGGCTGCATCTCACTGTCAGTTTCATGGTGTGGGTGCTGTTCGGCGCGTTGGCTGTCGCCATTGGGGAAGCACTCCGGCTCACGGCGACCCAACGGAGTGTGCTGGTGGCGCTTCCCCTGCTGGGCGGCGCGCTGCTGCGGATTGCCGCCGGGTGGGCCTGCGATTGGTATGGCGCCAAGCGGACCGGCCTTCTGGTGCTGGGTCTCCAACTGATCGCGGTCTCCTGGGCGGCTCTCGGCGGAACCAGTTATGGTGAGCTGCTCGGTATTGGTCTCTTGCTCGGCGCCGGTGGGGCAAGTTTTGCGGTGGCCATGCCGGTTGCCAGCCGGGCGTATCCCACGGCGCATCAAGGCCTCGTGTTGGGGTTGGTCGCCTCCGGCAATATCGGGACGGTGTTGATCCTCTTGCTCGCTCCGCGGTGGGAATCTATCCTGGGATGGCACGGTGCCTGCGGGATCATGCTGATCCCTATTGTACTGACGCTCGGTCTCTTCGCCAGAGTGGTGCGGGAAGAGCCTCTGGTGCGTTCCATGGCCTGTGATACCTGGTGGCAGGCGGCGCGGGAGATGATTCGTGTGCCCTCGGTCTATTGGCTCTGTCTGATCTATGGCATCACCTTCGGCGGATTTGTCGGGCTAACGAGCTTTCTTCCCGTGCTGTTGCATGATTATTATGGCAGCGATCCGATTGTCGGCGGTTCCATTGCGGCTCTCTGCGGATTGATGGGGAGCCTGATTCGTCCGGTCGGCGGGTATGTGGCGGATCGATGGGGTGGACTGCCGGTGCTGGTGGGCCTGTTC
>JACQHN010000312.1 GCA_016199015.1 Nitrospira defluvii | reverse complement strand
GGCTGAAACAGCTTGAGCGTCAGCCGGTTGATCTGATCCTGCTCGACATGTTCATGCCGGATAAGGACGGCCTAGAAACCATCGGGGAGCTCCGCCGCACGCATCCTGGAATCCGAATCATTGCGATGTCCGGCGGGGGGTTCAAAGGCACGGTGGACGTTTTGCACGTTGCGAAAATGCTGGGTGCTCGGCAAACGCTGGCCAAGCCTTTTACGCGGGAGCAACTGCTCGAGGCCGTGCGCGAGGAGTTGTTACAGCACTAAGCCAATGGTCTAGTAGGATGCTGAAAAAATCCGCCAACTCGGGGAAGGCTGAGGTTGAGGCAAAGATGAAGAAAGTCAGGTCTTCGCTCAACCTTACCTCGACCTCAACCTCAACCTTCCTCAGACGACGCTGTCTGCCTGTGCGTGGCACCCGCCTGCTGGGCTGCGGGCAGGCGCAGACAGGCGAAGCAGGAAACGGATCGGATCGCTCAAAAGGGCTGCGACCATGACCGTCTCACCTCCTTCTTGGTCCATCCTGTCTTGGTCCATCCTGTTGCGCCGGGCTCTGCCGGGCGCCGCAAGCGTCACTGCGCTCGTGGCCGGCTGCCTGGCCTTGATCAGCCGGGTGTTCGATCTCGGCTCCATGCACAAGGTTGAGTCCGGCCTGTCCACGATGACGCCTCTGACGTCGATCGCGGTCATTCTGGCCGGGGCCTCGCTCTGGCTGGTACAGGCCGAACAAACTCGAAGGCAGCAATGGCGCCTCGCGACCGTCTGTTCCCTTGGTGCGATCATGATGGGCGTCGTCATGCTCGTGGAGTATGCGGTCGGGTGGGATGTTGGCCACGATCACCTGCCGGGCGAAGAAGCCGCTCAAGCCCTGGGGCCGGGCTGGATAGCTCCCGTGATGGCGTTCGGCTTGCTCATCGTGGGGAGCGCCCTCTTTATTTGGGAGGGCCCGCTCGGCGTATGGCTCACCCGAGGCATGGGTCTTCTCGCCGCACTGCTCTCGGTCGTGCCTATCGTCGTGTCACTTTTCGAGTTTTTCTCTGAAGGCCGATCGTTTTCAGGCGCCGGTCCCTCTGCAATCATGGCCCTGCACGCCACGTTGACCTTGATGGTCCTTTCGGTGGGCGTACTCAGCCTGCGCCGCCATGGTCCGGCGCCGGCTAGTCGAAGGATTCGGCCTGTCCCGGCACTCCGTCCGTCCCGCCTTGTGGGCATGGCATTGGCTCTCTCGGTGGCGGCGGTCGCCGCCGTCGGCTATCTCAGCTACCTGCAGGCAGAGAAGATTCTGCGGGCCGAATACTCCATCCGTCTCGGCAGCCTGGCTGATGAACGCCAACGGGCGCTCGCCCTCATCCTTCGTGAACAGTTGATGACGTTGAAGCAGATCGCTCAGGGTCTCCCAATTCAGGACGCCGCGAGGCGGTTGCGGAGCGCGGAGCAGGTATCGCCTCGCGTGACGCTGTCCGAGGCGCAAAGCAGCACCGCGTTTCACGGCTTGCTCCTTGCGGCCGCTCCTGGGAGCACTCGTCACGCCGCATCGGGGTCCTTCGAGGGAACGTCCCTAGGCCTGTGGGCTGCCGACGTGGCGGCGGCGTCCAACGAGCCATTGGTTCGTTTGGAGAGAGGGGATGACGGGAAACTGGTCTTGCTCCTGGGCCTTCCGGTCGAAGATCCCGCAATGCCCTCCCGACCGCTTGGTGTCCTGCTAGCCAGTGCCAGCACGATGTCGATCACGGAGCTGTTCGCAAGCCGGGCCGGGCTCGGCGCCACCGGCGAAAGCTTTCTCGCCGACCGTCTCGGTCGTCCCATGACCGCCATCAGATACTCGCGTCCAGGCCATGGCGAGGGATCGGCACACAAAATCGAGGGCGACCCTATGAGGCGCTGCCTTCAAGGAGAACGCAGTTCGTTCGCGGTCATGCCAGCCTATGAGAATGTACTCACGGTGATGGCCTACCGGAATGTCCCGGAGATTGGCGGAGGCTGCCTGATGGTCCATATCCGAGCGGGCGAGGTCTTTGCCTCGACCGGCCAACTCCAAGTCAAGCGGCTCTCCCTCATGGGACTGGCACTGTTCGTCGTGGTGGGGGGCATGCTGTTCATCGGCACCAGAATGTTTCGCGACATCGTTCGTGAGCGACTGCGGCAGAACCTGGCCCTACGCCTGGAAATGGAGAGGCCGCAAAGGCTGCAGCTATCCGTCAGTCATCTCCTGATGGAGCAAGGCACCGTCGAGGAGACCATTCCCAAGCTGTTAGCGACTATCGGCGAGGGCATGGGATGGCATCTGGGTCAATGCTGGATGCTGCAGTCTGCTCCCAATGTGCTGCGCTGCGAGGCCGTGTGGCCGGCGCCGTCTGTCCTCGTCGACGAATCCACGTGGTGCAACCGCATGATCGCCAGCTCTTCAGGGGTCTCGTTCTCAGGGCCGCCCCTCGGTGGAGAGAGTCGGCTCCCGACCTGGGACCAGGACCTGGACAAGGATCGCCCCCGCGCGAGCGATTCGGCGGCGGCTCCGGCTGGCATGCGGTGCCGCCTGCGCATTCCCGCTCTGGTCGGAGGCGAGGTCCTGGCTCTGCTGGAGTTCTTCAGTCGTGACCCCCGCCCTCAGGAAGTCACCCTGCTCCGGGTCGTGCGCGACCTGGGGATCAAAGTCGGTCAGTTTCTCGCGCGCAAGCGGGCCGAGTCGGAACAGACGAGGTTGTTGACGGTCCTCAATGCCAGCCTGAACGAAATTTACATGTTCCGCACCGACACGTTGCGTTTTACCTACGTCAATCGGAGCGCGCTCGACAATCTCGGCTATACCCTCGAAGCCATGCAAGCCCTGACCCCCATCGACATTAAACCGGAGGTGACGGAGGTCTCCTTCCGGGAGTTGGTCAATCCGCTCCTGACCGGTGAACAAGCACAACTCATTTTTCAAACCGTTCACCAGCGCAAAAACGGCCGCACCTATTCGGTGGAGGTTCATTTGCAAGTTGTCGGGCAGGGTGAGGAACGGACCTTCCTCGCCCTTATTCATGACGTCACAGCGCGCAAGCAGCAGGAGCATCGTCAGGCTACGGAACACGCTGTCACTCAACTGCTGTTGGAGGCGAACACGCTGGAGGAAGCCGTTCCAGGCATCCTGGAACGGATCTGCCGGACCTTGGACTGGAATGTGGGCGTCCTGTGGAGGGTGGACGAGGAGATGCAGGTATTGCGCTGTGCCGAGGTCTGGGGTGAGCAGCATGCCGACTGCGCACAGTTCATCGAACGCACCAGGCAGAGCAATTTCGCAATGGGGATCGGGCTTCCTGGCCGAGTGTGGAAGAGCCGCAGGGTGGAGTGGATTACCGACGTGACGCGCGACGACAATTTCCCGCGCACCCCCTATGCCGTCGATGCGGGGTTGCACGCCGCGTTCGCCTTTCCAATTGGGAGCTGTGATCGGCTCCATGGCATCATGGAATTCTATGCCACAGCACTTCGCGAACCCGACCAGAAACTCCTGGACATGGTCGAAGGCCTTGCGGGGCAGATTGCGCAGTTTCTGGAACGCAAACTGGCGGAGCAGCGCCTGCACAATGCGAAGAGCCAAGCTGAAAAAGCCGCGCGCGAAAAAGCTGAGATCCTCGCGACGGTGGAAGCGTTCTTTATCGGAGTCACCGATCAGGGGATCGTCAGCGAATGGACGAACCGAGCGGAATATATCTTTGGCATCCCCCTGAGGGATGCGATCGGCCGGTCCTTGCGGGACTTGCCGATCGCGTGGAGTTGGGACGAGATACTCGCCGCGCTGAGAAAAGCCGGTGACACGCTGACGACAGTCCGGTTGGAAAAGATTCGGTTGACGGTTCCCGGAGCGAAGGAGAAATTCGTCAAATTGACCGTCTCACCGCTTTGCGATGACCGAGGCGTCGGGTACGTCCTCATGGGCGAGGATATGACGGACCGCCTGGTTCTTGAGCACGAATTGGTGCAGGCGCAAAAGCTGGAGTCCATCGGGCACCTGGCGGCCGGCATCGCCCACGAAATCAACACGCCGACCCAGTTCGTCGGCGACAACGTGCGCTTTTTGTCCGACTCGTTCTCCGATATCGGCGGCCTGCTCGAGCAGTATCAGCGCCTGCTGACGGCGGCTAAGACCGGAGCCTGCCCGCAGGACCTCATCGAGACATGCGAGGCGGCCAACCGCGGGGCCGACTTGGAGTATCTCCTCGCCGAAATCCCGAAGGCGCTCGAACAATCGGCGGAAGGGATCGATCGGGTGGCGACGATCGTGCGGGCGATGAAAGAATTCGCCCATCCAGGGAGCACGGAAAAGGTCGCGGTCAATATCAATAAGGCGATTGAGAGCACGGTGACCGTCGCACGGAACGAGTGGAAGTACGTGGCCGACCTGCACACCAATCTGGATCCGTCCCTGCCTCCGGTGCCCTGCCTGGTGGGGGAATTCAACCAGGTGGTGCTCAACATGATCGTCAATGCCACCCACGCGATCGCCGATGTGGTCAAGAACAGCGGACAGAAGGGCGCCATCTCGATCGCGTCCTGCCGGGTCGGCGACTGGGTCGAGATCCGTATCACGGACACCGGCACCGGTATTCCCGATCATATCCAGTGCAAGATCTTCGATCCGTTCTTTACGACGAAAGAAGTCGGCAAGGGGACGGGGCAGGGCTTGGCCATTGCCCGGTCCGTCGTGGTGGACAAGCATCACGGCACGATCGCCGTCGAGAGCCAGGTCGGCAAAGGGACCACGTTTATCATCCGCCTGCCGTTGACCGCGCAAGGGGAGAGCGGGGCCTTGAAGGAGGCCGCATGACCGCGCACATCTTGTTCGTGGACGATGATTCGACGTTTCTCGATAGTCTTCGCCGGATCCTCCACTCCCATCGTGAGGAATGGACCATGACGTTCGTGATGAGCGTCGAGGAGGCGCTGCGACAGCTCGGTCGATCGAACGTCGATGCGGTCGTCTCGGATCTTCAGATGCCGGATCTCACCGGCTTCGATCTGCTCCAAAGT
This sequence comes from Nitrospira defluvii, assembly GCA_016199015.1. Lineage (GTDB taxonomy): Bacteria > Nitrospirota > Nitrospiria > Nitrospirales > Nitrospiraceae > Nitrospira_A > Nitrospira_A defluvii_B. The sequence goes on along the minus strand of JACQHN010000312.1, from coordinate 3,588 downwards.
ATTGCCGCGTCGCCGCGCGCGCGTCATATCCCCGTCATCATCATGACCGGCGCGGCTGAGCGGGATTTGAAACGGCGCGCGCTGGATCGGGGGGCGACGGATCTCCTGAACAAACCCGTCGATTCCGACGATCTGGTCGCCCGCATCCGGAGCGCGCTCCGGCTGAAATCCTATCAGGATCAGATTCGCGCTCAGAATGACGTCCTCGATCGGAAAGTTCAGGAACGCACCAGGGCGTTGGATGCATCCCGCGTGGACCTGATTTGGCGGCTCGGCAGAGTGGCCGAGTTTCGGGACGAGCAGACGGGCAACCATATCGTGCGGGTCGGGTCGTATTGCAAGGTGTTAGCCGAGGCGCTCGGGATGTCGCGGGACTTCGCCGAGATGATCTTTCTCACCAGCCCTTTGCACGACATCGGCAAGATCGGGATTCCGGACGGCATCTTGCTGCAGCCCCGGAAACTCACGTCCGCGGAATGGGACATTATGAGAAGACATTGCACGATCGGAGCCGACATTTTACGGCAGGATGCCAAGATGGGGTCTCCGTTGTGGGCCGTATCTGCGATTGATTCGACGGATGAGCCCGACGGCCGGCGAAATCCCTTCCTTGAGATGGCGTCCTCTATCGCGCTGGCCCATCACGAGTGGTGGGACGGCACGGGCTATCCGCAACGATCGTCCGGGGAGGGCATCCCGTTGGAAGCGCGCCTCGTCGCCGTCGCGGACGTGTACGATGCGTTGAGTTCGGCCAGGCCGTACAAGCCCGCGTTTCCGGAACCGCAGGTGTTGCGCATCATGAACGAGAAAGCAGGGCTTCATTTCGATCCCGCGGTGTATCGCGCGTTTCTGCAGGCGCTCGATCGGTTTCGGGCGATTCGCGCGCAATACGGCGATCACGTGGATCCGGGTGACGCGGGGAGCGTCGCGGCATGACGCGCATGCTTTTTGTGGACGACGAATCGAAACTGCTCGACGGGCTCAAGCGGGCGCTCCGTCCCATGCGGCACGAATGGGACATGACGTTCGTGACCAGCGGAGCGGAGGCGTTGACGGCGCTGGAGCAGGCGCCGTTCGACGTCATCGTTTCCGACATGCGCATGCCGGGGATGAACGGCGCACAGCTTCTGAATGAGGTCCAGCAGCGGTACCCGCAGATCGTCAGGATCGTGTTGTCCGGCCAGTCAGATCAAGAAATGATCTATCAGTCCATCTCCGCCACCCATCAATATCTGGCCAAACCCTGCGAGAGCGAGATGTTGAAAGCTGCCGTGATGCGGGCCTGTGCTCTGCGAGAGCTCCTCAGGAACGACTCGTTGCGGAGGCTGGTGACGGGCATGCAACAGATTCCCAGTCAGCCGACTCTCTATGCCGAGATCAGAAGGGAGGCGGAATCCAAGACCGCTTCACTTGGGACCATCGGCGCGATCCTTTCCAAGGATATGGGCATGACTGCGAAAATACTCCAGCTGGTGAATTCCGCCTATTTTGGATTGCGCAGCACGGTGTCGACGGCGGAGCAAGCGGTGAATCTGTTGGGGTTGGATACGGTTCAGGCGCTGGTGTTGACCGTGCATGTCTTTTCGCAGTTTGTCTCCACGCGTGGCGCGCTCTTTACTATGGATCGTCTGTGGTCGGCGAGCGCGGAGACCGGTTCGCTCGCCCGCGCGATTGCGAAGGCCGAGCACGCCCCGGCACTGGTGATCGACCAGGCGTACACGGCAGGATTGCTCCATGACGTGGGAAGTTTGGTGTTTGCAGTCAATGTTCCGGAGCGATACGACGCCATGCTCAAGACGGCGCATGACCAGGGGATCCCGGTGTGGGAGATGGAACGTCAGGAGTTCGGGGCCACCCATGCGGACGTCGGGGCGTATTTATTGGGGCTCTGGGGGTTGGGCGATCCCATTGTGGAAGCGGTGGCGTTCCATCACCACCCGTCGGACTGTGTCGGGAACACCTTCAGCCCCCTCACGGCGGTGCATGTGGCGAACGCGCTGCAGCAGGAGCGGTCTCAGCAGGCAACAGGGGACGTTCCGTTCCAGATCGATTCCACATACCTGGACACACTTCATATGACCGACCGGCTGCCGCACTGGCGAGACGTGGCCGGCACGGTTCAGCGGGCGGCGGAAAAGGAGAAGGCGAATGGCTAACCGGATTCTCTGTGTGGATGACGATCCCAACATCTTAGAGGGGTACAAGCGCCGGCTTCGGAAAGAGTTCGAGCTGGACACCGCCGTCGGACCTGAGCAGGGGCTTCGGATGGTCACGGAGCAGGGCCCCTTCGCCGTCGTGGTGTCCGATCTCCAAATGCCGGGGATGAACGGGGTTGAGTTTCTCGCCAAAGTACGGGCCCACGAGCCCGACACCGTGCGCATGCTGTTGACGGGCAACGCCGAACTCCAGGCTTCGATCGACGCGATCAATCAAGGCCAAATCTTCAGGTTCTTAACCAAGCCCTGTACACCGGAGGCGTTCGCCAACGCGCTTATCGCAGGTCTGGCTCAGCACCGGTTGATAACCATGGAACGGGAACTCCTGGAGCAAACGCTCTCCGGCAGCATTAAGGTGCTCTGTGAGGTCTTAGCCTTGGTCAACCCAGAAGCGTTCGGGCGGTCATCCCGCATCACCCGCTACGTCGAGGCGATCGCCGAGAAGCTCTACGTGAGCGAGCTATGGCCGATCAAGACTGCGGCTATGTTGTCCCAGATCGGGTGCGTGATCCTTCCGGAACCGGTGCTCAAAAAAGTCTATCAAGGCAAGGAGTTGACGCCAGAGGAGTCTCAGCTCTTCAATCAGCACCCGTTCGTCGCGGCCGACCTGATTGTCAAAATTCCCCGCATGAAGCGGGTGGCGGAGATCATCAGGTGTCAGGACAAATATTATGATGGATACGGAGTACCGGGGGATAACCGACAAGGTACTGATATTCCCATGGAAGCGCGGATCCTGAAAGTGGCCCTGGACTTCGATGCCCTTGAGTCCGCAGGCAAGACCAAAACTGAGGCGTTCGAGGAGATCAGGAAACGAAAAGGGTGGTATGACCAGACGATCATCGATGCGCTCAAAGCGGCGTTTGCGAAGGAGATCAAGTATGAAATGAGAACGGCTGTCGTCGCCGATATCCGGGAAGGGATGATCCTGGCTGAGAGCATTACATCAAGCCAGGACGTGCTTCTCGCCTCAAAGGGTCAGCAAGTCACTCAATCCATGATCGTGAGACTCCAGAATTTCAGGAAGACGGTCGGCGTCCGAGAGCCGTTCACCGTCCTGCTTCCGATTAGCGGAGAGAGCTTACAGGGTGAATTGACTGGACAGAGCGCGAGTCATCCCCCGCCGATGTTGAAGGCGTCGTAATTCTGAGCATGTATGAATACCTGCTGCGACAGCCAATCCTCCCGCCCTGCGCCCTCGGCAGACTGCAAGTCTGCCTGCGTCGGTTTCACTGCGAGCAGCCACGGCGGGCTTTGGTCTCGACGGCATATCCGCGCTAGGAGCCTGTCTGACATTGCCTTCGTGACGAGGCGAAGGAGGTGCGGCCAGATGCGAGGCCGCAGGCCCGGAAAAACCGGAGGTGTATTCGCT
>JACQHN010000311.1 GCA_016199015.1 Nitrospira defluvii | reverse complement strand
CCTCAAGCCCTACCTGATCGAGGAAACCTACGAAGCGCTGGACACCATCGACCGGCGCGATTTCGCCAAGCTGAAAGAAGAACTGGGCGACGTGCTCCTGCAAGTGTTGTTTCACAGCCAAATCGGCACGGAACAGGGCACCTTCACCATTGACGAGGTGGTGCAGCAACTGGGCGACAAGTTGGTGCGCCGTCATCCTCATGTCTTTGGCGATACGGCCACCGCGGAGCCGGCCCTCAATTCCGACCAAGTGGTCCATCGCTGGGAAGACATCAAGCGGGCCGAGCGTAAGAACGCCGGGAAACCGGAGTCTCTTCTCCACGACGTTCCCCAAGCCTTGCCGGCCTTACTTCGCGCCTATCAAACCCAGGTTCGAGCGGCGCGCGCCGGATTCGATTGGCCCGAGGGGCCGCAGGGCTTGACCGACGTGTTCGCCAAACTCGACGAAGAAATCGCGGAACTTCGCGAGGCCATCAGCAACGCCGGCACGACGCCGCAGCCCACCGCGGAAATGGCCGCGGAGCTGGGCGATCTGTTGTTCTCATTAGTCAATCTTGCCCGGCGCCTCAAGGTGAATCCTGAAGAGTCGCTCCGGCAAACCACCAACCGCTTCACGACACGCTTCCATTTCATCGAACAACAAGCCGCGCGCAGCGGGCGGGCGGTCAACGACCTTAGCCTGGCGGAAATGGATCACTATTGGGAGGAGGCCAAACGACTGGAGTCACCTCAGCCCGCCGAGACGAACCCTCCCCTTCCTCCATCAACAGGAGAGACGAGGGCTCGCACGTGAGCGACGAACACCATCCCTACGAAGAAGGCAAACGGGCAGGACTCCATCCACTCCTCGTCCTGTTCGGCGTCATTTTGGTGATGTGGCTGCTGATCAACCTGGCGGTCCCGAGCGGCAAACAGAAGCAGGCCGCAGGCCCGGAGATTTCGCAGGTCGTTACAGAGGATCCGGATGCAGCCCCGGTGATGTACAAAGTCCAGACGACGTTGACCGAGTTCAATGCCATGAGCATCGTCGTGCCGGCGCAGGTGACGACGAGCCAGGTCGTCGGACTCCTGAAGCAATTCAAGCAAGCCAGGCTCAACCACAGCCTGGGGACGATGCTCCCGTCTACCAGTCCCGGCCATAAACTCGGCGAGCAGGCGGTCGCCGACCTGTATATATTTTCAGACCCGAAGTATGCGACGCCGGAAGTCGTCGGCACATTGGCTCGGGGAGCCCATGCTCCGGGCAACCTCTACCCGCAAGCCATTCCGTTCGAAGAAGCCATGGAACATGTGCGCGGGCACTACCGCATCGATATCAACGACACCAGTAATCCCGATACCGGTTCGATCGGATTTGCCGACGATTCCGGGGTGCACAGCAAACAATACCGCCGCATTTTTTGAGCCGCTGCGTCGAAACTCCCCGTCCAGCCTGCCTCCGCTATCCCCAGGCGCAATTGGTCCGCAAAAAATGTCCCTAGGTGTTTTCATCTCCTACAGCATCTAGTGGGTCCGGGTGACGACCACACCAATGCCTAAAACTTGTGCAGGCCGCTGAAGGAGCGGTCTAGTGAGGGCATCTGGCGAGAGGAAAGCAGATATTCACACGCTTATCCACAGATTCTGTGCGCGAAGAATCGCGCGACGGCACGACCGTCCGAGTATGGGACGACAGAACGCGCGGCATGAACCAGAGTGGGCGCAGAGCAGTCCGGCAGGGATGGCGGGATCAGGAAAACGGCACAGACATAAACGGTCATCCGATCGCAAGCCAGATACCGCGCTCCATGTACCACGCGAAGACTTAGGAGGAGAGGCCGGTGACTTTCTTGATCTCGGCGCGCAGCGCATCCTGTTCCGCCTGGATCCAGGACTCCAATTGCGAAAAGTACTGGGCCCACGGTCCGGTGAACGGCGGCAGCAAGACGTCGCCACGCTCCTTCAACATGCCTTCCGCCTCCGCGATCCGAAGCTTCTGGTCACCGATCTTGCGAGAAAGAAACTTATTCAACATCAGCTGTTGGCCTGGACTCCCGGTGACGGGGCCCAGCAACTTTTCTTTCACATAATCCAACTCTTCCGCCAAGGCGATTTTCACCCGAACCGCATGGGTCGCCGCCCAGGTCGCCCGCTGAATAGAATAGTCATAGGAGAACACCCGCTCGCGCGGCTCGCGAAAGGGTCCGGTGACATCGGAAATCACTAATTGGTCATTCAACATCTCTGTATTCCTTCTCTTCCGGACTTCGTCATGATGCCGGCCGTCATGCCATCGTTGTTTGCAAATAACGAAGCGTTTGCGCCGCCATCTCCGTGCCGTCCCGGATGCAGTCGGGAATGCCCACCCCACGATAGCCCGCTCCCGTGATGCCCAGGCCGCCGAATCGTGAGAGCGCCGCCTCCAACTGCGCCAGCCGGCCAAGATGCCCGATCGTATACTGCGGCATCGCCCGATGCCACCGATTCACCTCCACATAATGAGGCGTCGCTTGCAGGCCAACGATGGCGGCCAACTCCTCTCGCACACAATGCGCCAAGGCCTCATCGTCGCACTGCAAAATCGCTTCTCGCCCCACCCCGCCGAGATAACAACGCACGGACACCTCCTGCGGAGGCGCACGATGGGGCCATTTTCGTGACGTCCAGGTCGCGGCAATCAGGTCGCGGCCCTCGATTCGCGGAACGACGAAGCCGAATCCTTGCAATCGGTTGCCCACCGCGTCAGCCGGATAAATGAGGGAGATGGTCGCGGTCGAGGCGTAGGGAATCATGTCCATCAACCCGGCTGCCAGGGGAGACAACGGCCGAACCAATTCGGCGCTCACATAGGCCGGAGTCGCCAACACCAGGGCCTCCGCCGATAGGGCCGTGCCGTCGGTGCAGATGACATCGTACATCCAGCGACCGGCTTGGTGCGATCGCACCCGCACCGCCTCAGCCTGAACGCCTGCCTTCAAGATTCCGCCTGCCTTTTGGATGTGACCGGCGAGAACAGTCACCAAATCCCCGAGGCCATTTCGCAGGGTCACGAACATCGTGTGCGCGGGACGCCCACCGGAGCCCTGCCGCGCCCTGGCACGCCGGGCCGCCATCATGCCGCGAATCACGCTGCCGTGCGCCTGTTCCAACTCGTAAAAACGCGGGAAGGTCGCGCGCAGGCTCATCTGCTCGGCATCACCGGCATAGATGCCTGCCATCAGCGGTTCCATGACCCGTTCGCAGGCGTGCCGCCCGAATCGCCGCCGGAAAAATGCGGCGAGTGATTCATCGTCGGTCGACCGGCGCGGCGGAATCAATACGTCGCACCCCATACGCGCGAGGTCCATCCACGACAGTAACCCGCTACGAAAAAAAGGTCCCAACTGAGTCGGTGTAAACGTGACCAGCCCTTCGGGCAATTCGTGCAGTTGGCTCCCCCATAGCACACTCGCCTTCTTCTCAATGGGGTTGGTGTTGATGAGTTGATCGGTCATTCCCAGGCGTCGGCATAAGTCCATGGCCCAGGGTTTCTGCGACAGAAATGAATCCGGCCCTGCCTCCATGACCAGCTGGCCGACTCGATGCGTCAGGATCTTGCCGCCCCAGGTCGGTGCGGCGTCGAGGATGGTGCAAGTGACCGGCGCGTCAGCCTTAGCGGCCTGCTCCAAGAGGGCAAAGGCCGTAGAGAGGCCCGAGATGCCTCCGCCGACAATGATAACTGACTTGGGGGTGCGCGTCACAGGCTGTGCCGCTAGTAGGGAATGGAAAAATGCTGCGATGCTACCTGAAAAATTCGAGCGTCAGGGCAATCGATGAATGATTCCCGCAGGATGTTCAAAAAGGCCCTGCAGCGCGGCCGCAGCAAGCGACGAGGTGAGTCGTACGTGGTTGGGTACGTCGAGCCTCGGAGCGACGCGAGAACAAAGCTGCAGGCCTTTTTCAACATCCTCCTAGTGAACCAGCGAGGATTCGTGCGCCTCCACCACCGACGTCACAATGTCGATCAGTGGAGCTGAGGCGTTCAACATGGGAATACGTTCCAGCTGCATGCCCTTCGTATGGGCCAGCTGCTTCAACTCGATATCGATATCGTACAAGGTTTCCACGTGGTCGCAAATGAAGCCGATCGGCGCCACCAGCACATGCTGATGGCCTT
>JACQHN010000330.1 GCA_016199015.1 Nitrospira defluvii | reverse complement strand
GGCCACGCCGAGCGCCAGCCTGGACACCTGGGCCGCTGCCTTGATGACGGCGGCCCGCTTCTTTCGCGAGGCGGCATCCAGCACGGCCTTCCTCAAAAGATCTTTATACGTGGTGATTTCGTCGGCCTCGAACGGGACGATTTGGGCCACCGTTTCATTGTTGAAGGTGTTGGCCAGTTGCAGATACAGGTTGGAGATCTCTGCCGCGTAAATCCCTCGACGCAGGGGGTCGTTTTTGTAGGTCTCAAACTTCTTTCGCAGGGCTGCCACGGCGTCAAGGAGCGCCGTTTGCCGCACTTTGGTGTCGTCCTGACGGCCGACGGCGAAATCGACACCTCCTAACTGATCAACCAGAACTTGCGCCTCCTCCCGCGCATGGTCCACCTGGGTGGCCAGCTGCTCGATGCTGGTGGTGGCGCTTTCGGCCGTCTCCATCAATTGCTTGATGAGGCTGTCATTGTCTTGAAGGAAGGTGACCACTCCTTCGATGCTGCGGTTCATAGAGGCCTCCGTTACTGTCCGTCGTCCTTCTTCAGTCGGTCGAGGAGTTCCACCAAGTCGGCAGTGAAGGTCTGGGTACGGGCCAACCCGCCGATGCGCAGAATACGAGCGCCGACGACTTCCTCCAGCGCGTCATTGACGGTGCGTGAATGATTCAAAATCCCCATGATCTGCTCGGATCGGCCGGGGGCCTGATCGAGGATCGAGGCGACGAATTCAGGATCGACGGAAGCCAGGGCCGACTGTTTGGCGAAACGCTGGATCTGGGCATGGAGAGTGGCCGTGTGTTTCCACGAGTCGTTGAGGGCATTGGCCGTATCCCGAAGGCCGCAGAAATCCTCTTCGAATTGATCCCAGACGGCTTTTTCCAGTCCCTGCGCTTCGGCCATGTAGAGGAGGCTCATGAGGTAGGCCGCGGCATAGGCGGCGTCGCCCTTCTTGTTGGTGACGTTCCGGAACGAGGCCAGGACGAAGCGGTGTTTGGTTTCCTGGATCTGGAGCGATTTGAAGCTCTCGTGCAGAAAACTACGAGCCTGTTCGAGCGACTTGACCCGAGCGTCGGTTTCTTTTTGGAACAGATCGATGTTGGTCTGTGCGGCATCGATCTTGGTGCCTTCCAGTTGAATGAGATCCCGTACCGATCGGCTGTGGATCGAATGACAGCCGGTGGCCACCAGGAACAGCATGATCATGGACAGTACGGGCAGGTTTCGTCGGATCATAGGAGACTCCTTCTGCTCGCTGACGGATTGCCTGGTCATCGGCGCACCTGGCGCAGCGCATCGGCCAATCCTTGGGTATCGGTTCGACTGAGGGTGACGTCGATGTCCAAGTACTGTTTGATGATGCTGTTGATCCGGCGGAGGGCTCCGACATTGGTCCGGTACTTGTCGAAGACCGTGAGGTCAACGGCCGAAGGGGCCTGCGAATCCGTGGCGACTCGTTGTTCGACCTGCGTGATGAGCTCGGGGAGTTTCTGGATCAGGTTGCTCATGTCGCTTGAACCCGCCTGAAAGACGGGTTGCCCGTTCGGACCCTTGCGCTCCGGAAGTGATTTGAGGCGGATCTCATTGATCACGGCAATCACCTTCGGTCCCAGCAAGTCGGCATCGTCTTGCGTCAGGTCGGCGTCCGGGACGTCGCTGCGCCTGGGATTGGTGGTCGCCCATTGCAACGCCAGATCCAGCTTGAGCCTGGTCTGTACGAACCGATACCATTGCTGATGCCGAGTGGTGATATTGCCGACCAGTTCACGATACTGCTGCATGAGTTGTTCGTTTTCAGCGTAGGCTTGGTCCTTCGCGACGAGCGCCTGTTTGATTTCCGGTGGCGTCGTGCAGGCGGCGAGCGAGGCACAGATGACCCAGCTACAGATGCGCAACATCCTCATCGGGACGCCTCCCAGTAAATGTCTCCGAGCAGATCCGTAGCTGAGAATAGGCAAGCTACGTACCTCGCTAGAATTGATCTAGGCCCTGGGCAGATTCGTTCCGGATTCTCACTGCTGCAAGCGAAAACAGCAGCCTGTCGCAAATTGACACATGTTTGACCATCCGATGGACCGTACCCATTTCGATACGGGTGTATCGAAGTCAATACAGGATGATGCAAGCCTTGTCGGGATTGGCGGGACTTGTTACGAGGGGGTAAGAGCTTTGCGCAAGGCGGCTAAGGTGGATAGATCGATGCCGGCCGATCGGAGCTCTTCATCGGTGGCCTCGGCAATCAGCTTGAGGCTGCCGAATTGTTTGAGGAGTCGTTTCCGGCGAATCTCGCCGATGCCGGAAACTTGGTCCAGTTCTGAGGCCAGCAAGGCCTTGCCTCTGAGCTTCCGGTGATAGGTCACCGCAAATCGATGGGCTTCGTCTCGAATCCGTTGGACGAGGTGGGTGGCGGGCGAGGTCGGCCGCAGGACGATCGGATTCTTTCGTCCCGGCAGGAAAATGCGCTCCTCCTTGTCGCCACGGGCTTTTGCCAGGCCCATGATCGGGATCTGTTCCTGCCCGACCTGTTTGAGGCCTTCGAGCGCGGCGCTCAACTGGCCCAATCCGCCGTCGATGAGAATCAGATCCGGACGCGCGAGATCTTCAGTCACGCCGTAGCGTCGCATCACGGCTTCTTGCATGCTGGCAAAATCGTTGGCGCCTTCGACTGTCTTGATCCGGAATTTGCGGTAATCGGATTTCTTGGCCTGCCCGTCTTCCCAGACGACCAATGAAGCGACCGACTGATTGCCCATGATATTCGAGATGTCGAATCCTTCAATGCGATGCGGGGCCTTCTCGAGGCGCAGCAGGCGTTTCAACTCCGCCGTGGCCTGACGGTCCAACGCTTCATTGCGCAGATGGTCGGCAATCGCGGCGCCGGCATTCTCTTCGGCGAGTAGCACGAGTTGATGCTTGGCGCCACGCTCAGGCGCCACAAGGCGCACAGTTTCGCCCCTCTTTTCGGTCAGCCACTGTTCGATCAGCGGGGCGTCGTC
>JACQHN010000329.1 GCA_016199015.1 Nitrospira defluvii | reverse complement strand
GGTTCTCCTCCACCGTGAGGGCATAGGGCATCGAAATGTACGTGGAGGAAAAATTCACCTGCTGGAGAATCTCCCCTCGATGGGTCTGTAAGTCCAGTCCGAACATATGGATCGAGCCGGAGGTCGGCGTGACCAACCCGAGCATCATTTGAAACGTGGTGGTTTTCCCGGCGCCATTGGGGCCCAGCAGACCGAGGATCTCGCCGCGGCGAATGTCAAAGGAGATGCCGTCCACCGCCGTGAACTCACCGAAGCGTTTGGTCAGATTGCGGACTTCGACCACCGCAGAGGACATGAGGCACTCGTTCCCGTGGATTAAAACGACAAGAACTCTGTGAGCTTCTCAGGCAGATGGCACGTTTCGCACTTCCGGCTCAGCACCTTGTCGTTGTACTCGGTTTTGTTGTCATGGCAGCGAAAACAGTCCGCCAGCGCGCGCTTGTGCAGCACAGAGCCCTCAGGATGTTCCGGTTTCCACGGCCGACTATCGTCCGCGACGTGCCCGCGGGGAATCACGATCGGATAGCCCTTGATCGGGTGTTCGTGGACGACCGCCGCGTGACAGGTCGTGCATCCCTCGCCTTGCCCTCGCGCGCCGAACGCCTCCATGTGTTTGCGATGGCTCATGATCAAGCCCACATCTTTGACCGGTGCCGGCAGGTCCCGGACAGCGATTTCCGACAGACGCAGGATGTTGCGATGGCAGCCCAGGCAGACGGCGGAATCGACCTGCGCCTTCAGATTGTGGGGCTCCGTCGGTTTGCCGAAGAGCGTGATGGCCACGTCTCTCGTTCCGTGCCAGGCCTTGTCGTGCAACCAACCGGCGATGCCGGGCCTGACATGACAGGCCACACACTCTACTTCTTTGTGAGACGATTGTAGCCAGCTCTCGTATGCCGGCTTGATGGTGTGACAGCTGGCGCAGAACTTCGGATGATTGGTGAGTGGAACCGCCACTCCCCCCACCGCCACTGCGCCGGCCACGATCGCTCCGATCACAATGGCGGGAACTCTACGCATCGTCCCGCGGGGGTTTGGGGAAATGCCGGATGATCAACGCAGCCACAGCCGGCACATCATCGGGATCGAGCAGCGGCACCGACGTGTCGACCGGCTTGTTGGACACGACGGCCAGGAGGCCATCCTGCGAAACCGGGACCTCGCCGATTTGGTCGCGTACCACCACGATCTTAGGATAGCCTTCGCTGCGCCAGCCTTCGGCAAGAATCAAATCATAGGAGGCATCCAGATAATGCTCACGCACATCCTCGACATTCATATGGTCTGACACATCGGCGAACATCGCGAGGCTGCTTTTCGAGATGATGACGACCGCGCTCGCCCCCGCCTGTTTGTGGCGCCAACTGTCTTTCCCTTCGGTATCCAAATCGAATCCATGGCCGGCATGTTTGACGGTCGCCACCTTATACCCTGCCCGCACCAATTCAGGAATTACCCGCTCAATCAGCGTCGTCTTGCCGCTGTTCGATCGTCCGACAAAACACAAGATAGGGACGGCCATGAAGAAATTCCTTTCGCGGTTCAACAGCAGGAGTGACGATGGCCTGTTGACGGAAGCGGGGCCGCCTGTTCCATCCACGCCGAACCACTCAGCAGTTGCACGGTCACCAGATCGCCGGGATTTACGCGCTCCACCTCGACGGGAATATCGATGAGACAGTTGGCCTTCACCATAGAGGTCAGGATCCCGGAGCCTTGATCGCCGGTCGTCCGAACCTTGAAGACCCCACCTTCCCGCCACAAGACCCCGCGGAGAAAATGACGGCGATCCGTCCGCTTGGAAAATTTTCCCTGAAAGGCTGCTTCGACCAGAGGCCGCCCATGACTCCGGGCGCCGGCCATCTTCAGCATGGCCGGTCGAACTAATTGTTCGAAGGTCACCATCGAGGAGACGGGATTCCCGGGCAGACCGAAGGCCAGCTTCCCCTGAATTTTCCCGAAGGCAAGCGGCTGCCCCGGCCGGATGGCCAGCTTCCAGAAATTCATCTCTGCGCCCAAATCCCGGAACACCGCTTTGGTAAAATCGTAGTCACCCATCGACACCCCGCCGGACAGCACGAGGATGTCGGCATTCAACCCGTGTGAGATTTTCTCTTTCAGCGCGGCGGGAGTATCGCGCGCAATCCCCAGGAGGATTGGAATTCCCCCGGCCTCCTGCACCGCCGCGGCAATGCCATAGCTGTTCGAGTTGATGATCTTTTCGTCACTGAACCGTTCGTCCAGATCGGCAAGCTCATCCCCGGTCGACAAGATAGCCACCCGCGGACGCTGATACACCAGCACGAAGGACTTCGCCAAGATGGCCAGCATCCCCGCTTCGCCGGAACGGATCTGTGTCCCTTTGGGAATGATGCAGTCGCCTTTTTTGACGTCCTCACCCTGCGGACGGATATTCGACCCGCGAGGTTCCGGTTTGAACACACGTACGGAATCGGGGGTATGTTCGGTATCTTCAACCTTGATAACCGTATCCGCCCCGTTGGGAATCGGCGCACCGGTCATGATTCGAATTGCTTGCCCCGGCCCGACAGACTTGGTCGGCATCTTCCCCGCCGGCACATCTTCAACGATCGTCAACGTAACCGGCTTGGAAATCGCATGTTCCTGTGTGATGTCCTCCGCCCGAACCGCAAAGCCGTCCATCGCCGAATTGTCCCACGGCGGATTCGCACGTTCTGCCACGATATCTTCGCCAAGCACGCGGCCCAGCGTATCCAGAATCGAGACCTTCTCAAGTCCCAGCGGAGACGCAGCCTCCAGCACAATACGCTGTGCTTCATGAAGAGGCGTCAAACCAGTTGTCGCATCGAAAGCTTTCACCAATTCACTCTCCTCAATGTTGCTGACGTGGCGCCACCTTGACCAGCGATCCGCTCTTCTTGCAGAACGTTTCGACTTGGTTGGCGATGTCATGATAGGCCTGGGCCGTGGCCGAATCGGAATTGAAGAGGGCAAACGGCTCCCCGGCGTCGCTTTGCGTCACCACGTCGGGATCCAGCGGAATTCGGCCCAGGAATGGAACGCCCATATCCGCAGCCGATGCCTCGCCTCCGCCTCTGCGGAAGACATCCACCTGCTTGTGGCAATGAGGACATTCCAGGCCACTCATGTTTTCGACGATTCCGATGATCGGCACCTCGCTGTCTTTGCAGAAGGTGACGGACTTACGGGAATCGAGCAAGGCGACCTCTTGGGGCGTCGTGATGATGACGGCCCCGCTCACACCGCCCAACAGATCGATGGTCGTCACAGATTCGTTTCCCGTACCAGGGGGAAGGTCGATCAGCAGGAAGTTCAGGTCCTGCCATTCCACGCCTCCCAGCAGCTGGTTGATGAACTCGTACTTATAGGCATCCCGCCAAATAATCGGATCGTCGGAATTCTGTAACAGAAACGACATCGAGGCGATCTTCATGTTATACGCCTGGTGCGGAATAATTCCGCCTGATGTACTGATCTTCAACTTCTGCCCTTCCGCCCCCACCATCTTCGGAATGTTGGGACCATGGATGTCCATATCGCATATCCCGACATGCCACCCCTTGAGCGCCAGGCTGACGGCCAGATTGGTGGTGCAGGTGCTTTTGCCCACCCCGCCCTTGTTGCTCATCACCAACACTTTATATTCGATCCGTTCCATGCGCTTGGCGACGAGCCACCGGCTGTGGCCTTCCTTGTCTTTCTGACAGGTTTCATTTTCGTCGCAAATGGCGCAGGCCCACATATACGTGCAAGCATCCCCGCCGCTGCTGGAACCGGGCTGTGAGATTACATTTAACTCGCGTGGCATCCTAAGACTCCTCGTAAAGCGTAAATCGTCATGCGTGAAACGATGAGACCGCCTCGTCGTCTCGCTGACTCCTCTGTTGCACTACCCTCGGCGACCAGTCGGTACACCGACGTACTCACTATCACCCTCGCCGGACGGGACGGACGGACCAGCTTTAACAACACTGGGGCCCGCCGCGGCCACAACCGGCACAAGCGCCTCCTCGGGAACCGAGGCCTTCTTCTTGTTGAAAATCCCGGCGCTCACGATCCCGACTTCATAAAAAATGTACATGGGTAGTGCCATCAGACACTGATTGAAGGGATCCGGCGTCGGCGTCAGAATGGCGGCGAAGATAAATGCCGCGAGGAAGGCCCACTTTCGGTAACGCTTCAGCAGCGGGGCATCCACCCATCCAAGCTTGGCCAGGAGGGTAATCACCAACGGCACTTCGAAGATGAGGCCGAACACCAACAGGAACCACAGCGCAAATCCGACATACTGCGCAATCGACAGTTGCGGAATGAATCCCGCGTTCACGCCGTACGAAATCAAGAAGTTCAACGCAAAGGGCAGGACGAAGAAAAATGAGAACAATAACCCGAGATAAAAAGCCAGGGTACTTAAGATGACAAACGGACCGACGAATCTCCGTTCCTGCGCATGCAGTCCCGGCACCACAAAATGCCAGAACTCCACCAGGATATAGGGAGTCCCCAAGACGAGGGCAAAAAGGCCCGCCACTTTTACGTTTTGCCACAGGGCTTCGGCGGGCGCGAGAAAGACGAAGGGAACGGTCGGGAGGTCTGTCGGCATCCAGGAAAGGGACCCGGGCACGAACATGTTCTGTAACGGTACCCGGATCCACTTCACCAGCTGGTCAGCGTAAAAGAACGTGCCGACAAAAATCACCGCCGTCACAATGACAGCCCGAGTCAGCCGGACCTGGAGCTCCACCAAATGCTCCATGACCGGCATTTTTTTATCTTCGAGCGGCTTAAAGATCGTATCTTGCAGCCACTCTTGAAACTTGAACCCGTCAGCCATGAGCATTCACGGAGCATTCACGAAACTGGTGAGTTGGTGATCCGGTGATATGGTCATTGTTTCATCTCAACACATCACGCCCTCACCGATAACCTTACTTCGGGTTGACGGCGACGAACAGATTGTTCCCTTGCCGGCTCAACAAGAGCACCACCATTTCGTCTTTTTTCACCTTGGCGGATGCCTTTTGATAATCCTCCAAGCTCTTGATCACCTCATGGTTGACCTCTTGGATGACATCGCCACGCTGCAGCCCGGCTGACTCGGCAGCACTGCCCGTCTCCACGGAGCTGACCACCACGCCACTGGTCTTGGATGGAATATTCAGCTGACTCTGCATCGCCGCATCCAGCATCTGCACGCGCAAGGACGCCAGGACATTGTCGGGTGGCTTCACCGTCTCAGTCGGAGCGCTGGCAGGACCGGGTTCGCGCTTAGCAAGCACTTCATCCGACGGCCGTTCCGCCACCTTGACCTTCAAGACCTGCTCTTTTCCCTCGCGCAGAATCTTGATGTCCGCATCTTTTCCCACCGTTGTGCGAGCCACCAGATTCCGCAACTGGCTGACGCTCTGAACCTCTTTACCGTTAAACGCGACCACCACATCCCCACGCCGCATCCCTGCCGAATGAGAAGGGCCATTCTCATTCACGTCGCTGATCAGCACGCCTTTACGCTGCTCGGGCAGCTTGAAGGATTTGGCCAGGGCCGGGGTAATTTCCTGAATCGCCACGCCCATCCAACCCCGCACCACTTTGCCGGTCTTGGTTAAACTCTCGACGATGTCGGTCGCGATGCTGCTCGGGATGGCGAAGCCGATCCCTTCAGACCCACCGGTTCGAGAAAAAATAGCCGTATTGATGCCGATCAGCTTGCCCTGCATATTGACCAAGGCGCCGCCTGAATTGCCGGGATTGATGGCGGCATCGGTCTGGATAAAGTCTTCATAATCGGCAATGCCCACATTTCCTCGGCCCAAGGCGCTGATGATGCCGAGGGTGACGGTTGAACTGAGCCCGAACGGGCTCCCCACCGCCAAGACCACGTCGCCGACCTGTAGTTCGTCGTAATCCGCCCACTTCATGGACGTGAGATCTTTCGCTTCAATCTTAATAATCGCCAAATCCGTCTTGGGATCTGTGCCGACGATCTTGGCCGGAAATTCACGACGGTCCCACAGCGTCACCGTGATTTGGGTGGCGCCTTCGACCACATGGTTATTCGTCACGATGTATCCGTTCGGATCGAGCACCACACCCGATCCGGCGCTTTGATCAGGACGATGCGGACCTCCACCCGGAGGGCCAGGAGGCGCGCCAG